>NZ_JBFAAX010000283.1:0-810 GCF_040639995.1 Actinosynnema sp. NPDC023658
GCACGCCGTGCGGGGCGAGCGGCCGGCCGCCGCCACCGCGTCGCCGCGCACCGGCCACAGCCACGCCAAGGACCGGAGGTCTGAACCACCTCCGATCTTGACACCGCCTCACGCAGCGGAGTAGGACCATCGCAGTCCGTAGAGGTCGCCTTCCCCCCTGAAGGGTGGAGCGAGATGCGTGGACGAGCGCTGGTCCTGGCAGTCGCCTTGTTCGCCACCGGTGCGTGCACCGCAGCCCCGACCCAGACCCCCGACCAGGTGTCACTCACCTGGTGGGACCACTTCGACCACTCCCCCACGGCGGACGAGGCCGTGGACCAACTGCTCGCCCGTTACGCGCAGGATCACCCCGGCGTGCGGATCGAGCGCACGTCCCTGCCCCGCCCCGAGTTCCAGGCGAAGCTGGCCCAGGCGACCGCGTCCGGGGTGTTCCCCGACATCGCCGCCGTCGACTCGACCGACCTGTCGCGGCTGGCCGCGGTCGACGCCCTGGCCGACCTGACGGACCGGTTCGCCGGGTGGGACCTGGCGCAGCGGTTCCTGCCGCCGGTGCGCGAGAGCGCCACCGTCGGGGACCGGGTCTACGGCGTGCCGCTGCGCAGCACCACCACCGCGCTGGTCTACAACCGGGACCACTTCACCGCCGCCGGCGTGGCCGGACCGCCGACGACCTGGGAGGGCCTGCGGGCCACCGCCGAGGCCCTGACCACCGCGGACCGCTCGGGCCTGTGCTTCGCGGGCAAGGACGACGACCTGACCACCACGTTCCTGCCGTTCCTGTGGCAGGCGGGCGGCGACGTCACCGACATC
>NZ_JBFAAX010000283.1:820-7616 GCF_040639995.1 Actinosynnema sp. NPDC023658
CTGGTGAACACCGACCACAGCGCACCGGCGGAGGCGCTGGGCTGGACCGACGCCGACGCGCGGCAGCGGTTCGCCGAGGGCCGGTGCGCCATGGCCATCACCGGTCCCGACTCGATCCCCGCGCTGAACCAGGCCGGGCTGGACTGGGCGTCGGCGCCGCTGCCGGACGGCGCCACGGGTCCGGCCGGTCAGCTCGGCGGCGAGACGTGGGTGATCGGTCGCAACGGGCGGGTCGACCGGGCGTGGGACGTGCTGACCTGGCTCGCGGAGCACCCCGACAACGCGACCGAGTTCGGCGGCGGCCTGAACGCGCTGCCCAACCGCACCGACACCGTGGACGCCCTGACCTGGCAGTGGGACCCCAACGTGCTCGGCTTCACCGCCCAGCTGCGGTCGGCGCGGACCCGCACGGCCTACGGCGCGAAGTACCCGGAGGTCTCGCGCGTCCTGTCCACCGCGGCGACCCGGGTGCTGACCGGGGAACGCCGCCCCGATCAGGCGACCGCCGAGGCCAGGACGGAGATCGACCGGCTGCTGCGGTGAGCCGCCCGGACGGGCGTGGACCGACGATGACACCCGAATAGACCGTAATGCCGCACCGCCTTGGGCGATATGCCCCATAGGGGGAAGCCGCCGAGCTGCACGGATGAGGCCGAATGGCGGCGGGTAACCCGGAGCCATGCGGATCGAGGCGATGGTGAGACAGCGGCGGACGCGGAACAAGGCCGGGCCGAAGGACGACGACGAGGGCGGCACACCGTCCTTCAGCCGAGCCCAGTTCCTCGCGCTCCTGGTGGGGTTGGTGCAGATCGTGCTCGCCTCCATCCCGTTCCTGCCCATGGGCGAGGGCGCCGCCCACACCCTCTACGTGTGCACGGGCCTGGCCGGTGTCGTGCTCTCCTGGCGGCACAACCACGCCCGGTGCTACGGCGTGCTCCTCCTGCTGCTCTACGGTCAGCTGTTCATCAACGACGCCGACGACACCACCGTCCTGGGCCTGCCCACGTGGGAGACCCTGGCGTACGGGCGGGCCGCGGTGGCCGGCGTGGTCATCGCGCTGATCCCGGCGTTCAAGCGCCGGTAGTCGCCCGCGGTCATCGTGCCGTCCGGGTGGAACCGCAGCTTGTCGTCACCGCTGCGGGCGATCGACTCGAACATCGCGCGGTCGGACTTGGTGGTCGGCCGCCAGTACATGTGGGCGCCGTGGGTGACGCCCATGTCCATCGACATCATCGTCGCCACCGCCCGGTCGTAGCGGCGGCGGCTCAGGTCGGTGCCGCCGGAGGCGCGGATGTCGAACACGTCGTGGTCACCGGTGAGGGGCCGCAACCGCCCGTCCCGGTCGAAACCGTGCACGACACCGTCCCGCACGAGGTACTCGCCACGTCGTTCGAACAGCTCCATCTTGTCGCGCAACGCCTCGAACTCGACGCGCCGCTGCTCGTACCGGCGCAACAGCCGGTCGGTGAGGTCGGCACCCGGTAACTCCGGCCGGAAGTAGCCGACCAGGCCCCGGTTGCGGCGGGCGGCGCCCAACCGGACGTCGAGGTCGTTGATGGTCTTGGCCTTCACCGCCTCCGGTTTGGGCAGCGCGCCCTCGCGCAACCACGCCACCGCGTGCGGGTTCGTCGCCCGCACGTCGATGACGAGGTCCTGCTCGGCGGCCACCTGCTGGAACTTGCGGGCGTTCTCGGTCGGCATGCCGAAAACCGGCTCCACCGACGCCAGGGGGAAGAGGTGATCAGTGCGCACGGCTATTAAGGTCCGCCCGAAATGGGCGTGCACCAGACCGCCGGCTTCGGTTAGCTCGAAGCGTGACCCCTGATTCACTGATCGGACTGCTGGCCGAACCCGAGCGGTTGCGAGTGGCGGCCGCGTTGGTCCTGGGCGCCCGCACGACTGCGGACATCGCCGCGGCGACCGGGATGGACGCTCGGCGGATCGAGAACTCGTTGCGCCGACTGCGCTCGGCGGGACTCGTCGTGACCGACGGGTCCGGCTTGCGACTGCGTGAGGAGCTGTTCAAGGAGGCCACCCGGGTCGAACAGGCGAACCGGGCCCCGGAGGACCCGTTCGTGCGGGATGGGCGGCTGGTGAAGCTCCCCGCGCAGCGCGGACGCAGGCGGGCCGTGCTCGAACAGGTGAGCACCGCGTTCGAGCCGGGTAGACGGTACCCCGAGCGGGACGTGGTGGAGGTGCTGAAGCGGTGGTGCGAGGGCGGCGAGGTCGACCACGTGACCGTGCGCCGGTACCTCGTGGACGAAGAGCTGCTCAGCCGGGACGCCGGCGTGTACTGGAGGACCGGCGGCCCGGTGAGCATCTGACCCGGTGGAGGTCGGACGGCCGTGCCGCCGGTCGTCCCCTCAGGGGCGGGGCGGTCAGGTCGTCCGACCGTCCGGTGGTCGGGTCTTCCGGTGGTCGATCCGGTCGGTCAGCCGAACGTGTCGGGGTCGGGCCCGGTGCGCTCGCCCCGGTCGAGCTCCGCGATGCGGCCCATGTCCTCACCGTCCAACTCGAAGTCGAACAGGGCGAAGTTCTCCGCGATCCGGCTCGGCGTCACTGACTTGGGGATCACGACGTTGTCCAGCTGCACGTGCCAGCGCAGCACGACCTGCGCCGGGGTGCGGCCGTGCTTGGCGGCGAGGTCCGTGATGACCGGGTCGGCCAGCAGCGCGCCCTGCGCCAGCGGGCTCCACGCCTCGGTCACGACGCCGTGCTGGGCGTGGAAGGCGCGCAGCTCCGCCTGCTGCAACCAGGGGTGCAGCTCGACCTGGTTGATCGCGGGCACCGCGCCGGTGGCCTCCACGATGCGCTCCAGGTGCGCGGGCTGGAAGTTGGACACGCCGATGGCCCGGACCCGCCCGTCGGCGTGCAGCTTGCCCAGCGCGCGCCAGCTGTCGACGTACCGGTCCTGCTTCGGCGCGGGCCAGTGCACCAGGTACAGGTCCACCTGGTCGAGGCCGAGCCGCCCGGCGCTCGCGTCGAACGCGCGCAACGCCTCGTCGTAGCCCTGGTCGGAGTTCCACAGCTTGGTGGTCACGAACAGCTCGTCGCGCGGGATCGACGAGTCGGCGAGGGCCCGGCCGACCGGTTCCTCGTTGCGGTAGGCGGCGGCCGTGTCGATGCTGCGGTAGCCGACCCGCAACGCCTCGGTGACCGCGGCGTGCGTGTCCTCATAGGACACCTGGAAGACACCGAAACCGAGCTGTGGCATGGTGACGCCGTTGTTCAGGGTGATGGTCCTCATGGCCTCATTCTGCCCGCTGTCAACGGCTCCCACGGGTTGGGAGGTGTTGACGGGCGTCACGCCCCGCTGGTCCGATCGACACCGTGACGGCGATGCGCGAGGTGGCCGGCGTGGAGCGGGCGGACGTCGAGGTGACGGTCGTGATCCGGATCTCCGCCCCAGGCCCCCGGGTGGTGGACGCGGCGGGGCGGCTGGCCGAGGCGCTGCGGTCGGCGCTGGCCCTGCCCGGCGCGGACGTGGTGGTGTCGAACGTGGTCGACCTGCCGGTGCCGCGGGTCGACCCTGAGCTGCGGATCCTGGTCGACTCGCGCCGGGTGCTGCTCCGGGGCGTGCCGGTGGCGCTGACCAGGCTGGAGTTCGACCTGCTGCACCACCTGTGCGCGAACCCTCACCGGGTGCACCGGCGCACCGCGCTGATGACCGACGTGTGGCGTGCGCGGAGCGTGGTGGACACCCGAACGGTGGATGTGCACGTGCGGCGCCTCCGGCACAAGCTGGGTGACGCGGCGTCGATCATCACCACCGTGCGCGGTGTCGGGTACCGGCTGGACCACGCGGGCGAGGTCGTGGTGGAGCGGGGCGCGGTGCTCCGCTGATCCCCCTCGGGTGACCGACGCCCGCCGCGTGACCCGATCGGCCCATTCGTCACGCGTACCCGCGGCAGTACCCCGGGAAGTGGTGGTTACTCCTCAAATCCCCGGGTAGGCCCGACTCATGGGATTCGAACGAGCGGTGGTGACGGGCGGGGCCGGGTTCCTCGGCTCCCACGTGTGCGAAGCGCTGCTCAAGCGCGGCACGCGGGTGGTGTGCGTGGACGACTTCCGCACCGGGTCGCCGGCCAACCTGCCGGACGACCCCAAGCTGGGCGTGGTGGTCGCGGACGTGGTGAAGCCGCTCGACCTGCTCGGTGAGGTCGACCTGGTGATGCACCTGGCCTGCCCCGCGTCGCCGGTGGACTACCTGCGGATGCCCGTCGACACCCTCAAGATCGGCGGCTTCGGCACGCTGCACGCGCTGGAACTGGCGCGGCGCAAGAACGCACGGCTCGTCGTCGCCTCCACCAGCGAGGTGTACGGCGACCCGTTGGAGCACCCGCAGCGGGAGACGTACTGGGGCAACGTGAACCCGATCGGCCCGCGCAGCGTGTACGACGAGGCCAAGCGGTTCGGTGAGGCGATGACCTGCGCGTTCCGCCAGGAGTACGGCGTGGACGCGGGCATCGTGCGGATCTTCAACACCTACGGCGCGCGGATGCGCCCGGACGACGGTCGGATGATCCCCACGTTCGTGCGGCAGGCCCGCGCCGGCGAACCGCTGACCGTGCACGGCGACGGCACCCAGACCCGCTCGCTGTGCCACGTGGACGACCTGGTGCGCGGCCTGCTGTCGATGGCGGAGAGCGACCACCCGGGCCCGGTGAACCTCGGCAACCCCGAGGAGGTCACCGTGCTGGAGGTCGCGCGGAAGGTCGTCGAGCTGACCGGCAGCACGTCCACGATCGAGCACGTCGACGCCATGGTCGACGACCCGCGCCGGCGGCGCCCGGACATCTCGCTGGCGCGCGAGGTGCTGGGCTGGCAGCCCGAGATCGGCTTGGACGAGGGCCTGCGGCGCTCGTTTGACCGGCAACTCGTCGGGTAGTCGGACGACACCGGTCCGCCACGGACCCGCCCGTCGGGCTGTCCACACAGGAGCAGGAGCGAAAGGGGAACGCCGTGCGCGTGCTCGGAATCAACGCGATCTTCCACGACCCCGCCGCCGCCCTCGTGGTGGACGGTCGGGTGGTGGCCGCCGCCGAGGAGGAACGCTTCTCCCGGCGCAAGCACGGCAAGCGGCCGGTGCCCTTCTCCGCGTGGGAGCAGCCCGAGCAGGCGGCGCGGTGGTGCCTGGAGCACGCCGGGTTGACGCCGGCCGACCTCGACGCCGTCGCCTACTCCTACGACCCCGACCTGGTCGAGCCGAGCGACGTGCCGTGGGAGGACCTGCGCACCGAGTACGCCCGCCGCGCGCCGTACTTCCTGGCCACCGCGCTGCCCGGGTTGGACCCGGCGATCGTGCGGTTCGTGCCGCACCACGTCGCGCACGCCGCGTCGTCGGCCCTGGCGGCCCCGTTCGGCGGCGACTGCGCGGTGCTGGTCAACGACGGTCGCGGCGAGTGCCGCTCGCACCTGGCGGGCAGCTACCGCGGTCACCGGTTGGAGACGCTGGCCGCGCAGCACCTGCCGCACTCGCTCGGCCTGTTCTACGAGGACCTGACCGAGCACCTGGGCTTCCTGCGCTCCAGCGACGAGTACAAGGTGATGGCGCTCGCGTCCTACGCCGAGCCCAAGCACCTGGACCTGCTGCGCGAGCACGTCCGCGCGACCGAGGACGGCGGCTTCCACATCACCCCGCTGGACTGGGCGACGCTGGCCAAGCGCCGCGACCCGGACGGCGAGATGACCCGCGAGCACGCCGAGCTGGCGGCCAGCGTGCAGGTGCGGGTCGAAGAGGTCCTGCTGGACCTCGTGCGGTGGCTGCACGAGCGGACCGGGCAGAAGCGGCTGACCATGGCGGGCGGTGTGGCGCTCAACTGCGTGGCGAACACGCGGATCTTCGCCGAGGGCCCGTTCGACGAGGTGTGGGTGCAGCCGGCGGCGGGTGACGCGGGCACCGCGCTGGGCGCGGCGCTCCAGGTCGTGGCCGACGCGGGTGAGCCGGCCGCCGCGATCCCGGGCGCGGACCTGGGCCGGTCGTGGACCGACGACCAGGTCGAGGAGTACCTGCGCACCGCCAAGGTCGTCTACGAGGAGCCGGACGACGTGGCCGTCGCGGTGGCCGAGGCGCTGGCCGACGACCAGGTGGTGGCGTGGTTCCAGGGCCGCAGCGAGTACGGGCCGCGGGCGTTGGGCCGCCGCTCGCTGCTGGCGCACCCCGGCAAGGCGGAGAACCTCGAACGGCTCAACAACGTCAAGGGCCGGGAGCAGTTCCGGCCGATCGCGCCGATGGTGCTGGCCGACCGCGCGGCCGAGCTGTTCGAGCGCGGACCGCTGCCCAGCCCGTACATGCTGTTCGTGCACGACGTGCGGCCGGAGTGGCGTGACCGGGTCCCGGCGGTCGTGCACGTGGACGGCACCGCGCGGGTGCAGACCGTCGACCCGGCGACCGAACCGCTGATGGCCCGGGTGATCAGCGAGTTCGACCGGCTCACGGGCGTGCCCGTGGTGGTGAACACCAGCCTGAACACGGCCGGGCGGCCGATGGTGGACGACCCGCGCGACGCGCTGGAGTGCTTCGGCTCGGCGCCGGTGGACCTGCTGGCCATCGGCCGGTTCGTGGTGCGGCGCCCGCGCGACCCCCGAGCCGCGGAGCAGCGATGAGCGTCGACTACGCGGTGGTCATCCCCACCGTGGGCCGCGACAGCCTGCGCGTGGTGCTCGACGCGTTGGAGCGCGGTGAGGGTCCTCCGCCGCGCGAGGTCATCGTGGTGGACGACCGGCCGGACCCCGGGCCGCTGCCGCCGACGCACTCGGCGCGCGTGCTGCGCACCGGTGGTCGTGGCCCCGCCGC
>NZ_JBFAAX010000284.1:0-7600 GCF_040639995.1 Actinosynnema sp. NPDC023658
TCCGACCCGCGTGACGACCGGACCGGGGCTCGGTCACCAGCCCAGGTAGATGTCCTGGAGCCAGTGCGGCTGGGGGATCTTGAAGTCGTCCCGCAGCACGAGCTCCGCCGTGGTCAGCGCGCCCTCGACCCAGCCCTGCTGGCCCGAGTAGGCCTCACCGACGACGTGCAGCGAGTACTCGGGCACCGGCGTGCGGACGGCAGGCATGACCTCCTTGGGGTTGTGCTGGGGTTCCCAGAAGAGCCAGCCGCCGCCGAAGGGGTCGGTGCTCCAGTCCGCGAACGCGCCGTACACGGGCGCGGGCACGCTGAGACGGCCGTGGAGCAGGGCGAGCTGCGCCCGGGCGTGGTCGATCATCTGCGGCGGGGCCCCGTGCAGCACCGGCGGCGGTTGCCAGCGCGACCGCGGCTCGGCGCCCTGGAGGTTGAACGCGGAGAAGTTCCGCAGCATGACGTCGACCAGACCGCGGTCGTTGGCGGGCAGCTCCTCCTCCGTGGGTTCGAGGCCGCGCCAGAAGTCCACGGCCACCGCGTCGTCGTAGGAGGCCATGATCAGGCCGTAGGGCGGGCAGTCCGCGCCGCTCTCGCAGCTGTCGGGCCGCATGTAGTAGGTCTGCCGGATCGGCATGTCGCTGACCGAGCGGCCGTGCTCGATCACCTGGCCGGCGTACCCCGCGTCGTCCCACCACCGCTGGTCGTAGAGCAGGAAGAGCTTGAACGCCGGGTACGGGCGCACCGACCTGATCAGCCGGCGCAGCCTGCGGTCGTTCCTGATGTCGAAGACGTCGCTGCGCTCCAGCAGCTCCAACGACCGGCGCGGCATGGCCAGCACCACGTGCCGCGCCCTGACCCGCTGGGCCTCGCCGTCCCGGGTCAGGTGCAATAGCAGGCCGGGGCCGCCGGTCTCGACGTCGGCGTCCACCCGCTCCAGCGTCGTCCCGAGCTGCACGGACTCCTCGCCGCCCAGCTCCCGCACCTTGTCGCCGAGGGCGAGCGGCAGGCCGTCGTACCCCTTGCTCAGCGTCTCGTACCGCGGGTTCTGGGTGAAGTCCAGCGAGACGTTCTGGAACGCCTCGGCGGCGTTCCAGTTCAGCGCCAGGGTGTAGTAGCCGAACGAGTCGATCATGTAGTTGTAGGCCTCGGTGGACAGCTTGTCGGCCAGCAGGTTCCAGAAGCCGACCTTCCACAGCTCGCGGCCCTGGTAGCGCAGGCGGGGCTTGAGCTCGTCCCAGCCCTTGCGGTCGGTCGGGGTGCGGTGCACGTCGTTGTCCGCGAGCACCTCCTGGATGACGCTGTTGATCAGCGAGAACGGCGGGGTCTGCTCGTTCGGCTTGAGCAGGTAGCGGCGGTCCGCGGTGGTGAAGTCGCCCGCGTTCATCCGCAGCCCGCGCAGCTGCCAGATCAGCCCGGGGTAGCCGTCCGCGAAGAACGGGATCCGCTGGTCGCCCAGGTCGAGCACGTCGAGCAGTCGCCAGACCAGCTCCTGCTGCTCGAAGAACCTCATGCCGCCCAGCTCGGCGCGCAGGCCGGCGTCGTCACCGCCGGGGTTCCACGTCAGCAGCTTGCCGCCCAGGCGGTCGCTCTGCTCGAACACCCGCACGGTGGGCCGCTCGGTGCTGTCCGCGAGCAGCCGCCAGGCGGTGTAGAGACCCGAGACGCCGCCGCCCACGACGGCGTAGTCGACCGAGTCGGTGTGGTCGGTCATCGGTGCTCCTCGGTGGTTCGGTGCGGGGGCCTCACGGGACGACCACGACGTTGTCGAACCACCCGGTCCGGTCGGTCGGCGGCAGGGCGGCGCTGGTCGGCACCTCCACGAGGTACGGCTCGGCGTCCGGTGCGCCCGGCTGCTTGCCGCGCACGTGGGCCAACCCCTTCGCCAGGGCGGGCACCAGGTCCTCGCGCTTCTGCACCCGCTGCCCCGGCACGCCGTAGCCCGCGGCCAGCTCCACGTAGTCCAGCGACGGCTCCAGGTGCAGGTACCGGGTCGGGCCGGACGGCTGCCAGGGGTAGGAGTTCTCGATCTGCTCCACCCCGATGAGCAGCGTCTTGTACTCCCCGTTGTTGAGCACCACGTAGAGGATCGGCAGGTGCAGCCGCACGGCCGTCCACCACGACTGGGGGTAGAACAGCGCCGAGCCGTCCCCGACCACGTTGACCACCGTGCGGTCCGTCCCGGTCGCCAACCGGAAGCCGAGGCTCGCGGGCATGGAGTAGCCCAACGAGCCGCCCTCACCGACGAAGTAGCTGGTGGGGTGGTCGAAGTGCAGGCTCTTCGCGAAGTACGGGAGGTCCGACACCCCTTCGTTGACCAGGACCAGCCCCGGGATCTCCCCCTGCCGCTGCAGCTCCGCCATGGCCGCGGCCACCTCGGCGCCCTCGATGGCCTCCTCGTCCGCGCCGGCGCCGTTGTGGGCGACCTCGCCCGGGGAGGTGCCGTTGCGGGTGGCGCCGTTGCGGGCGTAGTGCTCCACCAGCTCCTGGCGCTGGTCGCGCAACCCGGCCAACCACTCCTGCGCCGCGCTGTCCCGGCGGTCCGGCATCCGGGCCGCCGTCTCCCGGGTGAGCGAGGGCAGGGTGACCTTGATGTCACCGAGGACGGCGGCCTCGCCGAAGTGGTTCTTGCCGATCTGCCACGGGTCGTTGTGCAGGTAGACCTGCCGCACGTCCGGCGGGATCAGCGGGCCGTCGTCCCAGTTGAACACCACCAGCTGGGCCTGGGCGTTGAACCCGCACAGGAACGCCACGTCGTGCTCCGCGAACAGGTCCCGCACCTTGGCCTGGGTGCCGGGCAGCTCACCCATCCAGTTGGCGTACTGGTTGGGGTAGTTCAGGTAGCTGCTCAGCTGCTCGCTGTAGACGGGGGCGCGCAGCAGCTCGGCCAGGGAGCGGATCTCCTCCCACGCGTCGGCCGCGCCCACGCCGTCACCGACGACGATGAGCGGCGTCCGCGCGGTGGCCAGCACCTCGGCGGCCTTGCGCACCTCCGCGACGTCACCGGCGAACCCGGAGGCCACCCGGGTGAACCGGCCCCGGCCCGGGTCGTAGGAGTCCTCGACCGTGAACTGCCACGGGATCGACAGGAAGACCGGGCCCAGCGGCGGTGCCATCGCCACCTTCAGCGCCCGCTGCATGGCCATGCCGATCTCGTCCGGGCCGCGCACCTCGTAGGACCACTTGGTGTACTGGTCCGCGACGCGCACCAGGTCCGAGGCCAGCAGCGGCTCCTGGATCAGCAGGTTGCTGTGCTGCTGCCCGCACAGGACCACCACCGGCACGTGCGAGCGGGCGGCGTTGAACAGGTTGCCCAGCGCGTGCCCGATGCCGGGGGTCACGTGCAGCTCGACCACCCCGGGCTTGCCGGTCGCCCGCGCGTAGCCCATCGCCGCGCCGAGCGCGATGTTCTCGTGCAGGCACGGGACGTACGCCACGTCGTTGGTGGGCACGTCGGTGCCGTCGATGATCGGCACCTCGTTCGTCCCCGGCACGCCGAACATCCGGTCCACGCCCGCGGTCCGGAGGTAGTCGAGGATGACGTCGCGGCCGCGCTTGCGGTCCGCGTCGGCCGGGCGCACCCGTTGTCGTTGTTCTCGTTCCGCGTGAGTTGTCACGTCAATCGCGTCCTCAATCCGCGGCACCGCGGCGCGGTGGCGCGCGGTCCGCTGTCGACGAACCGGGGATCGGGAGACCGCTTTCGACGGTAGTGGCGCGGCTGCCGGACACCAGGGTTTCCGACCCTCTCGACCCGGACGAGACCACAGTGGACACGTTCGTGGCCGGCCTCGTTCACCAGCCGTCACCGGTCTCGAACCAGCGGCCGTGCGTCGGTTTCAGGTGGCGGGCGGGACGCGAACGGCGGTTACGTCCTCACCGCGCACGTCTCCACCGCTCACGTCGTCACCGCGCACCGGCTCACCGGGTCGCCCGCGGCCCTCGCCGGCCGAGCGGGGTCACCCCGTCCAGCGAGACGGGTCCGGCGGACCGCCGGCGCCCTCGTGCGCGTGGCGCTGGAACGGCGAGGCGGTGTCGGTGTCGGCGCCCGTGCCCGCACGGCGGTCCGTGCGGTGGGTGCCGTGCCAGTCGAGGCAGAGCACGGTGGCGTCGTCCCGGAGGTGGCCCCGGCACGCCTGCCGCACCGCACCGGTCAGCGCCCGCACGACCTCCCTGGGGTGCAGCCGGTCGGTGTCGCGGATCAGGCCCGCCAGGTCGGCGTGGGCCGCCTCGCGCTCGATCATGCCGTCGGTGAGCAGCACAAGCCTGTCGCCGGGCCTGAGGTCCAGGGTCTGCGCGCGGTACCGGGTCTCCGGGGACACGCCGAAGAGCAGGTCCACCTCCAGCGGGACCGGTTCCACCACGCCGTCGCGCAGGAGCAGCGGTCGCGGGTGCCCGGCGTTGACCACCTCGACCTGCTCCTGGTCGAGCTGGACGCACAGCAGCAGCCCGGTCGCCAACGCGCTGCGACCGTGGTCCAGCAGCGCCTGGTTGGCCCGTTGCGCCTGGTCGACCAGCTCGCACTCCGAGCGCCGGGCTCCGCGCAGCGCCGCCGTGAGCAGGGTCGCGGTGAGGGCCGAGGCGACGTCGTGACCGACGGCGTCGGTGATCGACAGGTGCAGGACGTCGTGGTCCAGCGCGTAGTCGTAGGTGTCGCCGCCGATGTCGTCGGCCGGCACCAGGCCCCCGGCGACGGTGAACTGGGCCGCCTCGCAGCACGAGGCCGACGGCAGCAGCTGGTGCTGGATCTCGGCGGCCAGGCTCATCCCGGTCGTGCGCCTGCCCGAGTGGTAGAGGTCGGTGAACCGGCGGTCGGTCACGATGATGTACGCGAGCGCGTGCGCGGCCTCCCCGAGCTGGGCCAGCGTCGACTCGTCGAGGCTGGGCACGGTCATCTCCAGCACCCCGAGGCAGTCGCCGCGGTTGGTCACCGGGAGCACGACCCACGTGCCGTCGGACCCGGTGACCCCGCGGTGCGGCCGCTGGGTGCGCAGCACCTCGTCGTAGGCGCTGCCGGGCAGGGATATCCGCTCCGGGACCCGCGCGCCGGGCTCGTCGGTCGACGTCAAGCGCACCAGCTGCTCGCCGACCAGGTCGACCAGCAGGAACGAGACGCCGGTCGCCCCGAAGCGCTTCTCGAGGTTCCGCGCGACGACGTCGACCGACCGCACCGGTGGGGCCTGCTCGGCCGCCACCAGCACCTCTCCCAACCCGACCTCACCGTCCACCGTGGCCTCCCGCTACCCAACGGGGGTTTACCCAACTCCACGGCGAACATCACTCACCCATCCGGACGGATAGGTTCACCCGTTGGTCGGGCGTGTCACAGCACGACCGGCAGGTTCACCGTGACGTCGCGCAGCAGCATCGCGCCGGGCGTGCGGCTGCCGTGCAGCAGGAACATGTCCGAGATCGGCGTGACGGTCAGGAACAACGACCGACCGGCGGGGATCGTCGCGGCGACCGAAGGCAGCTCGATCGTGCGGCGGGCGCCGAGGGTGACGCCCGGCTCGCGGTGCGGCAGCACGTTGTTCTGGATCACCTTGGCGTCCAGGGGCGACGTGCCGGTGCTGAGGGCGAAGAACGCGCGGCTGTCCAGCCCGAAGGTGCTGACCGCGGCCTCCAGGGTGGGCGACCCGGCCAGGGTGAGCGGTCCGTCCGCGATCTTGATCGCCTGCGGCAGGCCGACACCCGCCGTGGTCAGCACGTCGGGCAGCGCGGCGGTGGTGCTCGGTGCGACGGAGTCCACGCCGACGCAGCCGCCCTCGGCGGTCATGAGGTGGTAGCGGCCGTGGCCGCTGATCGTGCGCGGCGCACCCAGCAGGTTCTCCGCCAGGAACCGCAGTTCGAGGTCGTCGTAGCCGGACGCGCCCAGTGCGGTCGGGCACGCGTCGCCGGCGACCGCGTAGCCGCCCGGCACGGCGGTGGGCAGCGTGTGGCCGCCGTTGAAGCCGACGAGCAGGCTGTCGGCGCGCGCCCGGGGCGTCAACGCGCGGTCGAAGTTGTCGATGGCCTGGTCCAGCGGGAACAGGTTGTCGCTGATGCCCTGGTGCAGCAGCACCGGGATGTCGAGGCGTCGGCCGGCGTCGGAGTGGAAGGCGGGGCCGTTGTCGCGGAAGAACTCGTCCATCGCGGCGGGCCAGTTGCCCGTGAGCATGCCCTCGGCGTAGCCGGCGTGCATCGTCGAGGTGTGCGCGCGCGGCGCGATGGCGTAGAGGGCGGTCACCCACGTGGTGCGCACGACGCCTTCGGGGGCCAGGCTGTCGTTCAGCGAGCTCCACGTGATCTGCGGCGCGAGCGCGTCGAACCGGGTCCGGCCGGTCTTCGCGATCTCCGCGAACGCCCCGGCGAACTGGTAGCCGCCGCCGTAGGACCCGCCGATCGCGCCCAGGACCGGGTCGTTCGGGCCGGTGCGGCGCACCCAGTCCAGCGACGCGACGTGGTCGATCACCCGGATGACGTCCTCGCCCTCGAACGCCGGGTCGCCCACGTGGGCCTTGCCGCCACTGCCGCCGAAGCCGCGCTGGTCGAAGCTCACCACGCCGAACCCCGCGTCGAGGTACGGCTGGAACGAGCCGGGCTCGGTCGTGCGGCTGCCGCCCCAGCCGTCGCTGTGCAGCAGCACGGGCACCTGGTGGGCCGCCGACGCGCCGGCGGGTCGGAACACGGTGAAGCAGATGTTCACCGGTCCGGGTGCCAGTGGATCGGTCTCCGGCACCCCCGCGACGCAGGCGTCGACCGGCGTGGGGTGGTCGGCCATCGCCGCCGGAGGGGCGGCCACGGCGATACCGGCCGCGGTGGCCATCGCCGTCAGTGCGGTCACGATGCGCATCGGGGGTTCTCCACTTCGTTGGGGGGACGGGAGAGCAGGGGGACCACGACATCGCATCGGTTGGAACCGGTGCGGTGAGGGGGTCGAACGCCGGCGCGGGCGACGTCGGTTCGCGCCGGGTGGGGACTTCCCGGGCGTTTCAGACAGTTCCGGCGCGGGCCACGTCGCCGTACCAGCGCGCGCTGGGCTTGACCGTGCGGGCGAAGGTCTCGCGGTCGACGGACACCAGGCCGAACGTCGGCCGCCAGGAGCCCCACTCGTAGTTGTCCAGCAGCGACCAGTGCAGGTAGCCGCGCACGTCGACCCCGTCCGCCATGGCGCGGGCCAGACCGGTCAGCGCGCCGCGGGTGTACTCGACCCGCTCGGCGTCGTCGGCCGTCGCGATCCCGTTCTCGGTGACCAGGATCGGCACCGACGGCCCGACCCGCTCGGCGGTGCGGCGGACGGCGCCCTCCAGCGCGCCCGGGTGGAACTCCCAGCCGGTCAGGGTCCGCCGGGCGTCGACGGCGGGCTCGACCGGGCCGTCCGGGCCGATGACGACCCTGGTGTAGGCCTGCACGCCGATGAAGTCGTCGCCCTTGGCCGCGTCGAGGAACTGGTCCTCGCGGGAGTGCGCCCACTCGGCGGCGAGGTCGTCGGCGCCGTCCACCGCCTGGAAGTTCTGGTTCGCCACCGTCCACCCGGACCGGACGCGCGGCAGCGCGGCGAGTTCCTCGCGGGCGGCGCGGTGGGCGGCGACGAGGGCGTCCGCGACGTCCTGGTCCGGCGGTGGCATCGCGCC
>NZ_JBFAAX010000285.1:0-7583 GCF_040639995.1 Actinosynnema sp. NPDC023658
GACCGCCCGGTCACCTCGATCCGCCCGCTGCGCACGACGGTGCTGCGGACCGACGACCCGGTGCTGGTCTGACCACCATCGCCCCGGTGACCGCCCGACCCGAGATCCCCACGCTCGCGTAGGTCAGCCCTAGCCGCGGGTGAGGTCGGCGGTGATCGTCCGGGTCGGAGGTCGGGGACGAAGCCGTAGCCCAGGCCGGTCGGGCCCGGGGTGATCGCGGTGTGGCCCGCGGCAGAGCTCGTTCGGCGACGCGGGTCCGCGCGTCCAGTCGACACCGCGCCGGGCATCCCACTACGACTGCGCCGCCCCCGTCGTCCTGGAACGCATCGACGGGACGTCCGGCGGGCTCACCGCCCCAGGCGCGTGACCACGGGCGTTCCCGACCGGGAAGACGCGACGATGCCTCGGATAGCCCATTGACCCCTCTCGCGGTGCGGCGGTAGACAGGACGAGGCGGCGCGCACCGGAGGGGGATCCAGGCGACTGCCGCGTTGTTCCGGTCGGGTGGGGTCCGACGTCCGGGGGATCGTCCGCGCTCAGCACGAGGCTTCCCGTGCCGACGCGCCGACTTCCGTGCGCGCGTCGCGTCGCCGCAACGGCCTTCCGGGGGTTTGCAGGGGGTGGGGGCCATGGCCGATCCGAAAGTCCTCGAAGCACAGCAGTGGGTGAACGCCACCTACGGCGCCGTGCCGGGGTACAACAGGTGCGAGGAGAACGGCCGGACCGGCTGGGCGACGATGTACTCGCTCACCCGCGCGCTCCAGCACGAGCTGGGCATCACCGCGTTGTCCGACAGCTTCGGTCCCACCACGATGGCCAAGCTGGCGGAGAAGGGCGACGTCGGGTACGGCTACGCCAACCAGAACATCGTCCGCATCGCCCAACACGCGTTGTACTGCAAGGGGTACTGGGGCGGCGACACCACCACGGGCGAGTACGGCACCGCCACCTACAGCTCCGTGCAGGCGCTGAAGATGAACGCGGGGCTGAACGGGGACGGTCGCATCCAGCCCAAGATCTTCAAGGCCCTGCTGACGATGGACGCCTACGTCCTGCTGTCCGGCGGCAACGAGGAGGTCCGCCGCATCCAGCAGTGGCTCAACTCCTCCTACCTGGGCAAGTCGACGTTCTTCCTCATCCCGTGCGACGGCCACTACTCCCGTGACGTGCAGGTGGCCCTGATGAAGGCCATCCAGTACGAGATCGGCATCCCCGAGGACCAGGCCACCGGCAACTTCGGGCCGGGGACGCAGGCGGGGCTGCGCGCCAACACGGTGGCCGGTGGCTCCCCCGCCCAGTGGGTCCGGCTGTTCAGCGCCGCCTGCGTGTTCAACGGCGTGGTCGACGGGACCGTCACGTCGTTCAAGTCGGCCTGGGACGACCTGATCGCCCAGTACGTCGGGACGTTCCAGCAGTTCTCGGTGCTGCCCCGCACCGGCGTGGGCGACTACCAGACGTGGGCCCAGCTGCTGGTGTCCACCGGTGACCCGGACCGGCCCGCGAGCGCCTGCGACACGCGGTTCCACATCAGCGTCGACCGCGCCCGCGCGCTGAGCGCCGCGGGTTACCAGGTCGTCGGCCGCTACCTGGACGAGGACCCCTCCAGCACGCTGGACAAGGAGATCCAGCCCGGCGAGCTGGACGCCATCTTCACCGGCGGCATGCGGGTGTTCCCGATCTCCCAGTACAACGCGCGCAGCGTCGACGACTTCACCTGGTCGCAGGGCTACGACCACGCGGTGAAGGCCCACGGCCGCGCGGTCGGCTACGGGTTCAACCCGGGCACCGTCATCTACTTCGCGGTGGACTACGACGCCACCGACGAGCAGATCACCTCGAAGGTCCTGCCGTACTTCCACGGCGTGCAGGCCGGGCTCGCCAACCGCGGCAAGCGGTACATCGCGGGCGTCTACGGCTCCCGCAACGTGTGCTCCCGGGTCAGCGACCAGGCGTTCGCGAGGTTCTCGTTCGTGTCGGGCATGTCGTACGGGTTCTCCGGGAACCTGGGCTTCCCCATGCCCGCCAACTGGTCGTTCAACCAGATCAAGGAGTTCCGGTTCGTCGCGGGCAGCGACTCCTTCGACCTCGACCGCGTCGTGCACCGGCCGGGCGGCGACCCGGGCGTCGGTCGGGAGAACGTCGGCCGCGACGACTCGCCGGTGGACCGGTACCTCGACTACATCGACGGGCTGTACGCCACCGCGGCGGCCTACGGGGGCGACGCGAACCTCCGCGTGCTGGAATACCTGCGCTACCCCAAGTACGTCGACCTCTACAGCGGTTGGCAGACGCTGATCGGCGACGTGGACCGCGCCTGGATCGACCACGCCCGTCTCCACGCCCCCGCGAGGGTCGAGAGCTACGCCGACCCGTCCTACGGCGTCACCGTCAACGTCGACCACTTCGGCGCCACGGCCAACGCCGTCCTGCTCAAGGGCAGCGGCGCGGGGACGCGCGTCAGCCGGGGCGACTTCGGCGGCTGGGGCGGTGACCTGGCCACGTTCTACGGCGAGTGGCGGGCCAACGGCGACTCCTACGCGTCGGGCCACGCGTTCTGCGCCGACCGCCTGGCGAAGATCAACGTGTCGTCGTCGTTCTCCTTCAGCGACCTCGTCGAGGACGTGGACGGCTACCTCATCGGCACCGCGGTGAAAAACGGCGCGAGGGTCGACCAGGCGATCCGCGCCCACCTCACCGGCAACGGGCACGTGTCCCGGTTCCGCGACTTCCACGACCGCCGGTACGGGGGCAGCACCGCCACCGCGGTCGAGACCGCCCGCACCATGCTGATCAGCGACGGCACCGACCAGGTGCTCGGTGGTCTGTGCGCGGCAGCGGTCCGGACCACGGGTGGCTGGAACTGCCTGCTGCCCAACATGATGCCGGCCGACAAGCTCGACCCGTTCCTGGAAGGCTACGCAGAAGCGGTCGACGGCCTGTCGAGGTCGTGACGCGGTCGTGACGCGGTCGTCGCGGGAGGTGCGGTGCGGGCATGGGGAACGCGGTCGCGGTGCTGGTGGTGTCGGTGATCGCGGTGGTGGTCGTCCACACCACGGTCGGTCGCCTGTTCTCCCGACCGGTCCGGTGGTGGGCCGAGGCGGCGGTGTGCTCGGCGGTCGGGGCGTTCGCGGTGTACGTGTGGGGCGCCTGGCAGATGTACACGCCGGACGTCGAGGAGACCTGCGTCCTGGTCCACCACCAGCCGTGGGACCCGGCGTACGGCCGGGAGAGCCTGATCCCGCTGAGCAAGAAGTGCAACGCGTCGTTCGACCTCGTCCCGCCGCACGTGAACACCGCCGTGGTCGTCCTGCTGATCGTCACCGCGGTGTCGGTGCCGCTCGCCCTCCGCGCCGCCGCGGCGAAAAGGGCAGACGCCGACCGGACCCCGACCAACGAGGAGCGTTGAGCCGTGACCGAACTGCCTGGTGCGTCCCCGTCGATGGACCGTCGACGATTCCTGACCGTCCTGGGTGGCGCGGGTGGCCTCGCCGTCGCCTGGTCGACGGGCGCGGTCCCCGCCGCCCACGCGGCCGGCGCACCCACGGCCAACGGCTGGCCGGTCCTCGGCGCGGGGTCCGGGGCGCTCGCGTCGTACGTGGTGGAGGGCACGAACGTCGCGGTCACGCTGCTGTCCGGCGAGACCGCCACCGTGCTGCTGCACGTGATCCGCCGCTTCCACTACGAGGTCGGCGCGCTGGAACCGGGACAGGTCGTCGGCCACACCGAGCAGCCGGGTCCGACGCCACCCGAGTCCAACCACCGCTCGGGCACCGCCGTCGCGATCCGCCCCACCCAGTACCCGAGCGGCGCCAAAGGCGGCCTGTTCCCGCACGAGGTCGCGATCGTGCGCGACATCCTGGCCGACTGCGAGGGCGTCGTGCGGTGGGGTGGCGACTACGCGCGAGCCCCGAAGGAAGGCCACTTCCAGATCGACGTGAGGCCCGACTCGAAAGCCCTGGCCCGGGTGGCGCACAAACTCGACGGACCACATGACTCCGCCGGCACCACCGCCGACCCGTTCACACCGGCACGACGCCGAGCTGCGGAAGCCCTGGCCCACTACCAAATCGCCACCGGATGATCCTCGCATCTACTATCGGCGGCCGTGTCGTGGCTGAACATGACGAGGAGAGGTGTGAGTGGATTCCCCTCCTGAGGCGGTAGACCTCCGCCACATCACCGGAGCCCGGGCGCGCGCGGTCCTGGAGATCGTCGACGACGAGGGTGGATCCGCAGCACTCCAGGTCGACCTGTCGGACGGGTCGTCCCTGTTCTGCATAGTGTGGAGCGATTGGAGGCTGGTCATCGACCACCGACGTGACGTGGCGCTCGCGGACTACTTCTGGCCACCCGAGAAGTTCTCCGCCACACCGATCCTGACCGACGTCCCCGAGGCCGGCTGGAAGGTGCTCTCAGCCGTCGCGTCGACCGACGAGGTCGGCCAGGTGATGCGAATCGACCTCGACCTCGACGGCCGAACCATCACCGCCCGGTCGTTCGGCGGTGAGATCGTCATCGAGACGACTCTTCCCAAGCCCAAGCCGCACAACGCGCATGCCGCAAGTTCGGCCGGAGAAGTCGGTCACGGCGATCCCGCGGTGCCTATCGCATCAGCAGCAGGGCCCAGTCGCCGCGGTGGTTCTCCGGCCGCACGGTGATCGTGACCTCCCCGCCGCCCACGGGCAGCTTGTGCACCGACACGAAGCCGCTATAGGTCCACGAGCCCGAGGTCCGGACCACGCCTCCGAAGTCGAGCAGCACCCGGCCCGGGGCGTTGGTGACGAACCGGTACAAGCCGTGCTCCGGCAGCACCGCTGTCACCTGCTGCACACGACTGGGTTCGGTGGGATCCGACCGCAGCAGGACTTCGCCGTCCTCCAGCGCCACTTGCTCCTCGACCGACCAGAGCTGCGGAGGGCGCGGCGGCAGCGGGTACTCGTCGACCGGAACCGGCTCCCCGATCGACACCCGCACCTCCAGGCCCGGCGGCACAACCGGTGGTTCGGCACCTGCGACCTGGGCCTCCGAGGACACCACCACGGTGACCACCGCTTCCCTGCCGACGACCAGGCCGCGCCAGTCAGCGATCTCCGGGTTCAGACGGTTGCAGGGCGTCTCGAACACGGGAACACCGTTGGCCGCGACAGCCACTCGATAACCGAGCGGATAACCCTCGTCGGTCGCGCACTCCATGAAAAGAACAGGTGCACCGAAGCGCGGCTTGTACCGAATGGTCACCGGTTCGGGTGCCGAAGCGGCCCCTTTAGCCACGATTAGAGTGCCCTCGCGATACTCCCCTGCACGATGCGTCGAATGAGGAACGACGGGCACCGCGACGCCCGGTTCGCCCTCCCGGTGCAACTGCGTCGTGATCACCGCCGTACCTGCCAGCAGCAAACCCGCCACCAGGGTCAGCACCCGTCGCCGACGGCCCGTCCGCGCCTCGTCCACCACTGCCGCCATCCGCACCTCGTGCACGTCCCGGGTATCCTGCAGCGCCGGCCCCCGCTCCGCCCCGAAGTCCCACCTCGCGGCGCAAGCCCTGATGAGGATCCGCCCCCCTCTGTCCCATTACCGAGCCGAAAGTGTGCGGTTCGAATTTCTCATTACCGCGAAACCCGCTGTTCAAAGGTTGAGTCGACAGACAGGCGAACACCTTCGTCGCAAAGACTACCGACCACGATGCTCGGACGTTGCCGAAACGACGGATCTTCCCGCAAACCCCGATGCGGCTGAAGCTGCAGCGGAACGTTCATCACCTGCACGCCTCGCAGACGGTCGACCATTCGCCGGCTTTCCGAACAGTCCAGGTCAACGCGGGTCAAGTTCAACGCCGTACTCCGGGTATTGGGTTCTTCGCCTGGTGACGTAGCGGTCGTGCATGCCCGCAGTAGCGACGGGAGCAGTGGGGCGGTCATGGCTGAGCCAGCGGCGATGTCATCCGCTCCTGCTCCCCGGTCGACAGGTCGGCGGCGATGACGACCCTCACCGCGAACGCCAGGGTGATCAGCGACTCGGTGATCGACACGGCGAGCAGGTCGCTACGAACATCGCTAGCGGCCCAGTAGAGCGCGGTCGACAACAGCGACGGGACAACGAACATCAGGAGGTCCACCGCCAACTGCGCGAACTTGTCGAGCCTCCGTAGCGGGCCGTGCCGGTGGACGGACTCCCACGCGAACATCCCGGCGAGGCGGCCGTCGGTCACTACCAGTGCGGGTGCCAGGTGTCGACGCAGGTACCTGCCGATCGCCGATATCTTCTGGTCGTTGGCGAGGTAAGTCCACCCGAGGATCATGCACACAAGAGGCAACAGCAGCAGCAACTGCGGCCGCCCGGCCGGTTGGATCACCAGCGCGAGCATCGCCGTGAGCGCGGCGAGCGCGGCATACGTCAGCCGGTCGCGCAACGCGATTCGGGACTTCTGCTCGGCTTTGAGCGCGTCATACTCCGCCAACAGGACATCTTTGACCGCGTCTTCCGGCTCGGTCCCACCAACTCGGGTGCCAGTCATCTGATTGTCGTCACTCCTTCCGGCTCGGTTCGCGTCCTGAGCGTCCGTTCGGTGCGAGGTGGCACGAGTTAGACGACCCTGCCCGAACGTGCGCACATCAGTCTGACCAGGCCTGCGACCAGAGGGTCCGGCGGTCCCGTTCCAAGTCGATCCACGCGGGGCCCTGATGGGCAACGGCCTCCAAGACCGGAAGGGCTGAGTCCATGCCGGAGGTTGCTGCGGCGAGCCGCTCCAGTTCTGTTTCGTCCTCCACTTCCGAATCGTCCTCGAGGTCGAGACGCTCGTTGATCCTGATGATCTCCGCGCCGTTCAGGAGTCGGAGCTTGAACTCGCGGTTGCGCACTTTGCGGGAGGGCTCACCCGGTACCTTCTTGGCCGTCCTTTCCAGGACGCGCAGCGACGCGGACGCGATGCGGTCGTACCCGAAGACATCCCAGTTCTCGTTCTTGAACTCGCCAGTATTGAAGTTCAAGTACACCCGCGAAGCACGGATCCCGTGTCTCGTGAGCAGGATGACGGTAACCAGGTACGCGGTGTAGCGCGGCGGACCGTGGGACACCAGTCCACGCCGAGCGCCGGGCGCGACCTGGTTGATGACCACGTGTGAAACGAGGTCGCGCTCGGCGATGTTGCCCGCACGCAGCGCCTCGGCCTTGAGGTGTGCCTTGTCCAGCGCCAGCCAGCGTGCCATGTCGCTGTCGGTCGGCCGGTCGGCCAACTCTTCCCGCCACCGGCGGTACTCGGCTTTCTCCTCCTCGAACAGTTCGTTCGCCTCTTTGCGCGGTAGCAGCGCCGCGCGGCCGGCTGCTACCACTTCTACCAACGTGGGCAACGCGAACCAACCGCCTACCAGGATCGCCACGGCCTGCACGCGCTGCGCCGGGAACAGCAGCAGGAGCAGACCCAGCACAGTGATCAGCACACCGGCGGCCTGCCACAGGCGGGCGCCGCCCGGAGCGGTAGGTTCCGGCTGACCGTACGGGTCGTGATGCGGCCAACGCTTCGCGACCCGCCGGGCGTGCCAGTCGAACAGCCACTTCAGCTCTCTGACGTCCTGTCCGCTGCCCCG
>NZ_JBFAAX010000286.1:0-7568 GCF_040639995.1 Actinosynnema sp. NPDC023658
ATCACCGAAGCCACCCACGGCAAGATCGTCCTGCGCACCCAGGCCGGCAACATCACCATCCACGCCGCCACCGGCATCCCCGCCACCCTCGACGCCGGCACCACCCACGGCCGCATCAACAACGCCCTCAGGAACGGCGAAGGCACGGCCGCCCTGGACATCCACGCCACCACGTCCTACGGCGACATCACCGCCCGCAGCCTCTGAGGAGCGCCGGGATGACGGGCACCGCGGGAGCCGCCGGAGCGGGGAGCGACTGCTCCGGCGGCCCGTCCCGCGCCACGGGCGGGGTTCGCGGGTGGGTCGACTACCCGGCCGAGGTCAGCCGCTCCGACCACTCGACCAGGTCCGCCAGCCGCGCGTCCCCGGCGAACCGGGCGGCGGCCAGGCGCGCGGGCAGGCGGCCGGCGGCGAGCAGCTCCGCCCACTGGTCGCCGTTGAGCACCAGCACCCGGACGTCCAGGTCCGCCAGCGCCGCCACGTCGTCCACCACGGCCTCCGAGAGGTCCACGAAGGACAGCGCGGGCAGCGCGGCCAGGTCGGTGACCCGCACCGGGAGCCGCTTCACGGTCAGGTCCCACAGGGTCGGGTGGCCGGCGAGCGCGGCCAGGTCCGCCTCCCGCGCTTCCAGGTGGAGGGCCTCGACGCCCTCGGGCAGCCGCAGGTCGACCCGTCCGGCCCGGTTGACGCTCAGCTCCAGCACGCGCGGGGTGGCGGTCAGGACCCGCAGGTCGAGCTCGTCGGCGTCGTTCAGGTAGAGCTGCTGCACGGTGTCGGGGGACCGGATCCCGCGCACCGCGTCCGGCAGGCTCCGACCCTCCAGGTTCAGCGAAGCCGAGTACGGGTCGTCGCCGTCGGGCAGGGACTCGTCCAGCCAACCGCCCGACTCGACCTCACCCCGGTCCAGCAGGTCGAGCACGGCCGTCATGCGCGCAGTGACCGAGGAGTCGAGGTAGCCGAACGGCCCGTGGTAGTCGCGGCCGTAGACGAGCAGCTGGCCGGGGCGGCCCGCCGGGCCCGGGTCGAGGTCGACGGCGCACCAGTTGCCGGCGTGGTCCGAGGCGATGATCACCCACCAGTCGTCGCGCGACACCCTGCGCACCACGCCGGGCGGGTGCGTCTCCAGCACGACCCGGTTCAGCCCGAACAGGTCCTCGTGCCAGTTCCAGGCGCCGGGGAGGAACTCGAGGTACTCGGAGACGACGGTGTCCAGCGGCATCAGGCTGTAGCGGCCCAGCAGCCCGCTCTCCCGCGGGTCGTGGCCGATGAGCCGGTACAGCGCCCGCACGTCCTCGGGCAGCCGCAGGCCCATCGCGCGCTCGGCCTCGGCCAGCTGCTCCTCGGTGCGCGGCTCGCCGAACTCGGGGTCGCTGCCGCTCCCGCGCCGGTGGTGGTCGGTGAACCGGGCGACCAGCTCGCCCACGTGCCGCAGCACCGCGGGGTCCGTGGGCTCGCCCGTCGGCCTCGCCGCTTCCGGTCGCGGCATGCCGGCGGCGGGGTGGTTGGGGTGCCGGTGGAAGGGGTCGAGCACGACCGTGTCCGACGTCGTCGAGGAGGTCGCGAACGCGTGCCGGAACGCCGCGCCGCCGCTGCCGTCGACCGAGACCTCCACCAGCAGCGGCCGGTCGTCACCGGGCGGGCGCAGGGATTGTTCGAGGTCGCGGAGGAGCTCGTAGTCCGCGACGAGGTCGTCGTGCGCGCTCCCGAACCCGGCCGCGTGGTCGGGGAAGGTGCGGAACTGCATCGCACCGGAGGTCATCTCCACCTGCCACGTGCCGGGGGTGTTCGGGTCGAGGACGGTCCGCACCCTGCGCACCAGCTCGTCGGCCGGCGCTCCGAGATCTCCAGTCACGCCCGGGAGTGTGCCACCGGGGTACGACGGAACGCGGTGCTCCGGGGTCGCGACCCCGGAGCACCGCGCGATCTCCGACAGGTCAGAGCCGCGGGTAGGCGTTGGCCAGCAGCTGGCGGAACTGGGCGGAGAACCACTGCCCCGACAACGGCGCACCGGCCAGCGCACCGGACATGTTGTTGCCGTTGCGGGCGTTGCCGCCGTAGGTCGGGTCGCACATCCGGTCGAAGCCCTTGCCCTCGTTGTTCGGGATCGCGGTGCTCGAACCGTCGGACTCACCCGGCGGCTTGGCCCACACGTAGGCGTCGATGCCGGCGGCCGGGCTCGCCTTCGGCCGCTCACCGATGCCCGCCCCGGACTGGTTGCACCAGTTGCCGAGGTGGATGCGGCGGTCGATCCGGCCGCCGTTGACGTAGGCGTCGACGCTGGTCGTCGGACCCGCGGCCGTCGGGCGCTGGGCGCCGCCCCAACCGTTGCGGGAGGTGTCGATGAGCATGCCGATGTTCGACGGGAACCCGGCGCTGATCAATTGTGTCCGGAACGCCTGGGCGAACGTCAGCTCGTCCACGTACCGGTTCCAGTCCACCCACTTCGACTGGCGCACGGAAGTGCCGTTAACGGTGTCGTTGATGGTGAAGTAGTTCTCCTTCAGGACGCCGTAGTTGGCCGTGTTCGCGATGAATCCGGTGACGTTGTTGACCGTGCTGCCCGAGGCGCGGGCGGCTTGGGCGAACAACGTCGCGGAGGCGCTGAAGTTGTCGTCCCACCCGATCCAGCCGTGGTGGGCGGCGTCGATGTAGTTGTAGACGTTGCCGATCGCGCCGAGCTTCGCCAGCGCGTAACCGACGCCGTTGACGTAGTTGCCGTTCTGCAGCATCCGGTCGCACTGCGGCGTCGCGGTCGCCCGGCCGCCGACGTTGGTCACCAGGTTGGGCAGCGAGTCGATCTCGATGATCGTCGCGATGCGCAGGCTCGCGTACTTGGGGTCGGCCATGATCGCGGCGATCGGGTCGATGTACTCGGTCTTGTAGCGGGGCAGGTCGTCCGGGCCGAGCTCGCCGTTGGACGCCAGCGCCGCGCAGTCGCGGCCGGGCAGGTTGTAGATCACGAACTGGACGACCATCGTGCGGCCAGCCGCCTGGCTGAGCGCGTTGTCCAGGTGCGAGCGCAGGCCGCGGGTGCCGTTCACGCCGTTGATCGCGGCGATCCGGTCCAGCCAGATGAACGTCGGCTGGTTGGCGATCGCGGAGCCGCCGTCGGCGCGCGCCTTCGCGGACCAGTCGGGGTTCACGTAGACCGACGCGCCGGAGTACGGGTTGTCCACGCGCGCGGCGGCCGACACGTCGTCTGCGGCGGCGGGGCCCGCACCGAGCGCCATGGCCGCGGCGAACACGAGCGCCGCCGTCGCCGCGAGTCCGCGACGTGGCCGCCCCCTGGTCAGGCCTGGTGATGACTTCAGTGGCATCTTCGGCTCCCTGGTCGGAGATCACAACAGGAGGCGGCGGATTTCCGGGAACGCTCCCAGAATTCGGACCGTAGCAGGGTTGTGACGACCCGTGAAGAGCCTCGGAGATTGTCGGAACACTATTCCTTATATTCCAGACGAGCTGGAAGGAAATGTATATTACTTATTCTTTGACGATTCGACTTCATTCGACTTCGAATGAGTTTCGACGGTTGCGGTATTCGGCTGCTGAACCGGTTCACCCCGTTGGGCGCGAGAGAGCGTCGCCAAGGTCACGGCGGTCACCCAGGGCAGGGCGAGCAGCGTGCTGCCGAGGACGTCGGTGGGGTAGTGGACGCCCGTGTAGAGCCGTTGCAGTGCGATCAGGGCGGGGAGGGCGAGGGCGACCAGGGCCACCGGCAGGCGCCACCACCTCCGCGTGCCGCGCAGGACCAGCACGGCCACCGCCGTGCCGAGCACCAGCGACGCCGCGACGTGACCCGAGGGGAAGCTCGACGTGGGCGGCAGGTTCCCGGGCAGCTTGGCCGCCGGGCGGACCCGGTCGATGATCGCGGTGGTGGTCAGGAACAGCGTCACCTCGCCCACCATCGCCACCACGACCAGCAGCACCGGCCGCCAGGACCGCGTGGTGGCCAGCGCGAGCACGCACACGACCGCCGCGGCCCCGATCACCGGTCCCGTGCCGCTGAACGCCCCGACGCCCGCCGCCACCGCGTTCCAGCCCGGCGTCCGGTGGGCGGCGAACCACTCGACGACGGCGCGGTCCCACGCCGGCGGGACGTCGGGTCCGGCGGCGGTGAGCAGCGAGCCGAGGGAGAACAGCACGCCCAGCAGCAGACCCCAGGCGACCAGCAGCCGTGCCGCCGTGGGCCGGAAGTCCGGCGCCAGGTGGACCCGACGACCCGACACCGGCCGCAGGTCGTCCGCCGCCTCCGGGACCAGGCCCTGCGACAGGGGCGTCTCGGGCAACCCCTCGTCACGACGCCAGCGGCGGAACGCCTCGGTGGTCAGGACCAGCCACAACACGCCCAGCAACCACCCGCCGAGCACGTCGGTGGCGTAGTGCGCGCCGAGCGCCACCCTGGTGAAGCCGACCACGAGCACGATCCCGACCACCAGCGAGGTCAGCACCAGCCGCGCCCGGCGCACGGAGGCGAAGACCAGCAGCAACACGCCGTACGTGACGGTCGCGCCCAGGGTGTGCCCGCTCGGGAAGCTCCAGCCCGGGACGGTGGCCACCTCCACGTCGACCAGCGGGCGCACCCGTCCGACCAGCGCCTTCACCACCACGCCGAGCAGGCCTCCACCGGCCGCCGTGACCACGACGTGCGTCGCGACCCACGGGCGTCGGCGCAGGAGCAACCACGTCACGGCCAGCGCGGTCACTCCGGTGAGCGTCACCGTGTCACCGAGCGAGGTGAGCGCGGTGAGCACCCCGTCCCAGCCGACGGCCCACCTCGTCAGGCCGTTCGAGATCGCCTGGTCGACTTCGCGCAGCGGCGCCCAGCCCGACCAGACCAGCGCCATGACCACCGCGAACGCGACCCCGACGGCCGCCGTGACGGCCAGGGACACCGCACTCCGGACCGCGAATCCCTCGACGGTCCGGACCGCTGGTCGTGCGTCACGAGTCGCAATCACGGAGGTGGTGTGCCCAAACGTGCCGGTCGGCAACCCTGCCCCACCCGTCCTCCGGCCACTGTGGACGGTCGGCGTACGGGTGAATGGCCCGTCATCACCGCGAACTGTGCGTCGACACCCAGTGAGGGCAAGGGGAGTTCGCTTCGGGGGCGTAGGGACCTTCGTGCCCGGTCATGAACGGTTGACACTCCAACGCCTTCCGGCATGCTGGACGGTCTCCCCGGCGGATCCCCCTGATCGCATGGGCGGGAACGGTAACAGCACCGTCGGAGGCACCCGTCGTAGTACGAGCGCATCGTCGACTGCCTCACCGAAGGTGACATCTGGACCTGCGCCGGCCCGGCGGCCGACCTGGTCCGTGGACAAGGTCGGCCAGACCCTGAAGCCCGCCTACAAGGTCATCGGTCGGCGGGCGTCGCGTGTAGACCATCCTCGACCCCGCCCTTTCGCACCCCCGCTGGGTCGACGCCGAGAGCCGCTTCGTCACATCGGGGACCTTCAGCGGGGCGAAGTTGCTCGGCAGTCGATCCGGCACCAGTGGTCACGGGGGTGCGGCGATACGCTCACCCGATCCCTGTGTACGACCCCACTGTCGAGAGCGTTGCCTCGCGAATTGCATGTGAAGGGTGTTGTGGAGTCACGAGGTTTTGTCTTGGATGATCCGAGCGGCTTGTCGGAACGTGCTGTCGATTTTCTTCGTTCCCACGCTGGCCGGCAGGCGTATGACGTGGGCCTGACTGGGAACGCGTTGCGCCAGCGTCTCGTTGACGTATTCGGTCCAGGACAATTCGACCACGTCGTTCCCATGGTTGAAAGTGTGCAGAGTCGCTGGGGAGGCCTCACCTACCAGAGTGGGCTGTTCGACAGTGCTGTCGTTTTCTCGCCGGTATGCGATCCGGAAGAGTCCGATGAGCCCCTCGAGATCGACTACGCAGTGGAGTCGGCAAGCCCGGCAGGTGCCTCCGTCGATCTCGAGGGTCGAGTGTTGATTGGGTTCGATGCCGGTAGCGTGCGGGAGTTCGTCAGCCTCGATTCAGTGATCGAGTGCGATGCGATGTTCTCCATGGTGTCGTCCTCGATGTCGGAATCCGGTATGATTTATGACTCAAGAGATAGTGCTGTCGACTTCACTCACAGGGTCTTGAGCTGCTTCGCCGGCTCCTTGGAAGTGGTTCCGGAAGCGTCCGGTGAGAACCTGACGTGGCTGATCGACGACAATTTGGCTGTGTACGCATGCGCGACTTGGTCCAAGCTCGGACTCGGTCTTCCGTCGTATGTCAAGGTTTGGGCGAAGAATGCGGAGTTGATCCAATCCGCAGGGTCAAGGCTGTCTGCGGTGCTCTGAGCGTCTACTTCCGTATGCGACAGGGGGGAGGGATGGAATCTTGGCTGACAACGGCGATATCGAGCGTGTAGTCGGAATTGGCATCTTGTGATTACCCGGAGGAAGTTTGGTGTGGTTGTCGATGAGGCTGTCGCGGCTGGACTTCGCTCTCAGTCGCGTGCGGAGGTCGTGATTTTCGTTGCTCGTTGCGAGGCGTTGGTGTCGTGTGGAGTCCTCTTGGAGGTCGGCTTCCCGGTCGGTCGGTCGTGGGTGGTGATCAGGTGCGGGGTGACGGGTCGTAGGGCTGCCGACCACGGTGGGGTGGAGGCGCGGTGACGGTGGGTAGTTGTCGGGAGACGATAGGTACCGATTGACTTTCGATAGGTAACGCGCGAGACTCGATGTATGGTTGCAACGCATCGAGCCGTGGCCGCGCTTCGGGTCTTCCTCGTGTTGATGTTCGGCGTCCTGGTCCTGTTCCAGGTCATGTCACTACCCGGCCAGTTCAGGTACATGGCGGAGCAGTCGCCGGACAAGGCGTACTTGCGGTGGCCGTTGACGGCGGTGTCGATCTTCCTCGTGCTCTGCGTGCAGGTGGTCATCGTGGCCATCTTGAAGCTGCTCACGCTGGTCAAGAAGGACCGCATCTTCAGCGAAGCGTCCCTGCGCTGGGTCGACGCGATCGTGTGGGCCATCGCGGCGGCCTGGGTGGTGTTCGGCTGCCTCTTCCTCTACGTCGGCTTCAACGCGGACGACCCGGGTGTCCCGCTGGTCATGTTCCTGATGGCCATCGGCATCACGGTGGTCGGGTTGTTGATGGTCGTCATGCGCGCCCTGCTGCGGCAGGCCACCACGCTGCGGACCGACATGGAGTCGGTGATCTGATGCCGATCATCGTGCGCATCGACGTCGAACTGGCCAAGCGCAAGATGAGCGTGGGCGAGTTCGCGGAACGGGTGGGGCTCACCCCGTCGAACGTGGCGGTGCTGAAGAACGGGCGGGCGAAGGCGGTGCGGTTCAGCACCCTCGAAGCCATGTGCCGCGTCCTGGAGTGCCAGCCCGGCGACCTGCTCGAATGGGTCGACGACGACGAGGCGGTCACCAGCACGGCGTCCGCCGGCGAGGAGGGCCGGTGATCGAGGTCCGCGGGCTGACCAGGCGGTACGGCGACGTCCTCGCCGTGGACGACCTGAGCTTCGACGTCCGACCCGGGACGGTGACCGGGTTCCTCGGGCCGAACGGCGCCGGCTAGTCCACCACCATGCGCGTGCTCCTCGGCCTCGACC
>NZ_JBFAAX010000287.1:0-7558 GCF_040639995.1 Actinosynnema sp. NPDC023658
CTTCGGCGGCGTACCAGGCGGCGTTGGCCAGGTCGGCGACCTCGCCGACGACGGGGACCAGGCCGACGACGTCGAGGGCGAGGTGGCCGATGTCGGAGAAGCTCATGCCGAACAGGTGGCCGTCGATCTCGATGCCGGAGATCGGGTTGCCGCCCGCGAAGGCGTAGCGGTTCATGGTGAACGCGTCGGTGCCCAGCGACAGGTCGGCCAGTGCCCCGTTGTACATGTCGCGGGTGAGGAAGCGGTTGAGTTGGGGGTCGTAGTCGCGGGCGCCCATGTCGTAGTCGCCGGTGGCCGCGTCCATGCGCTTGGCGTTGAAGCGGTAGGTGTTGTAGGGCTTCTTGTCGGGGTTGGTGGGGTCGGGCTTGTCGACGCCGGTGTAGACCTGGGTGTCGTCCTTGCCGTAGGCGGTGTAGCCGTAGGTGGCGCGGGCCTTGCCGTCTCCCTTGGTGAGCACCTCGACGTCGGTGTGGGCGTTGTAGGAGTAGAAGGAGTACTCCTTGGTCCCGTCGTGCTTGACCATGCCCAGCCGCTCGTTCCACGGCCCGAACGTGTAGCTCTTCTTCAGCGTGCCGTTGATCTCTTCGGCGGCCACCTCGTCGGAGAGCCCCAGGAACGAGAAGACCGTAGTCTCCTCCCCCGAACCGCCCGCCTTCTCCGTTCGCGAGGTGGTGCGGTCGTAGGGGTCGTAGGTGAACTTGGTCGTCTCGGTGGAGTTGTCCGGCTTGAGCTGCCGGTGGGAGGCGACGCGGTCGAAACCGTCGTAGGCGTACTTCTCCAGGACCTTCCCAGCCGAGGTGACGGTGTCGAGGCGACCCAGCGGGTCGTAGTTGTACGTCGACGTCGACCCGCCGCTGGTGCTGGAGGTCAGCCGGTTGCGGTCGTAGGTGGAGTCGGTGGTCTTGCCCTCGATCGTCTCCTGGGTGACGTTGCCGTTGGCGTCGTGGACGTAGGTCTCGGTCTCCTGGACACCGCCGCCGGCCGCGGAGCGGGTGAGCTTGGCGATCCGGTCGCGCGGGTCGTAGGTGAAGTCGTAGACGTGGTCGAGGTAGGCGGAGTTGTCGTCGGCGTTCATCCGCTTCGCGGCGTCACGCGTGCGGTGCCCGTTGGGGCTGTACTCCAGGTGGTGCTCGGCGAGCAGCGTGCCGGTGGAGGTCTTCTCGACCTGGTCCTTGATCGCGCCGTCGAGGTAGTAGGTGTAGTCGACGAAGTTGCCGTTGCCGCGGGTCTCCTTCAGGATCTCGCCGCGCTTGGTGTAGTCGAACGTGGTGACCTTGGCCGTGTCGCCGGACTCGGTGTTAATGACCTTGCTGACCAGGTCGCGTGGGTCGTAGTCGAAGGTGGCGTTCTGCCGGTCGTGGATGCGGGTGAGCGGGTTGCCGATGGGGTCGTAGGTGAAGCCGGTGGTGCCGCGCACGGCGCCCGCCAGCTTCTCCTCGACCTTGGCGAGCCGGTCGAGGCCGTCGTAGGCCATCGCGTAGGTGTCGACCCGCGCCCCCGAACCGCTGTCGGTCAGCGAGGAGAGGTTGCCGTTGGCGTCGTAGGCGTAGGCGAAGGTCTTCTGCTCGGTGTCGGTGTCACCGCTGTTGTCGCGCACGAGCCGCACGGAGTCGGCGACCACGGTGCCGTTGGCGGCGTTGGTCAGCACCACCTTGTGGCTGCTGCCCTCGGTGAACGTGTAGCTGCCCAGGCTCACCCACTCGCCGACGCGGGTTTTCTGGTCCACGGTGACGGTCGTGGTGCCGCCGGCGTGGTGCACGGTGTAGGGCGCGTTGGTCGCGGTGCCGGCCGCGTAACGGACCGACACCTCGTAGGTGCCGTTGGCGGCGACGACCGGGGTCCAGGTGAACGTGGACGTCCCGGTGCCGGCGGCGGCGGTGCGGTAGTCGAAGCCCTGGTAGCCGGTGCCCGTGCCCGAGGTGGCCCAGGTGCCCACCGTGGAGGTCGAGGTGTCGGAGTTGTCCACCAGCGCGACGTGCTTGCCGACCGGCACGCCGTCATCGGATTTGGTGCGGAGCTTGCCGTCCGGGAAGTAGGTGTTGACGATCGTGCGGCTCACCGAGTCGCCCGCGCTGCTGAGCGTGGCCTTGGTCTGGCCGCCCAGCGCGTCGTACTCGTAGCGGGTGGTGATGTCCCAGGCGTCGGTGGAGGTGCGGATCAGGCCGTTGTCGTAGTGGGTGTACTTGGAGATGTTGCGGACGGTCTGCGTGCCGGACGGCGGGGCGCTGGTCTCCACCAGGTTGCCGACCGCGTCGTAGCTGCTGATGATCTTGTCGGGGGTGTTGTACCGGGAGTCGTCCCGGTCGTACGGGAGGATCTCCTCCTTCACCCGGTTGAGCTGGTCGTAGCTGGTCTGGCGGACGAAGTCGTCGGGGTCGTCGGCGGTCTCGACGCCGCGCGGGGTGATCTCGCGGGTGCGGTTGCCGACCTCGTCATACTCGTAGCGGGTGGTCCGGCTGACCAGGGTGGCACCGTCGAGCTTGTGCGGCGTCTTGATCTCGACGGGCTTGGCGCGCTCGTCGAACCGGATCTCGACCCGGTTGCCGTCCTGGTCGGTGTTGGCCACGGCGTTGCCGTCGCGGTCGTACTCGTTGCGCAGGACGTGCCCGGCCGCGTCGGTCTCGGTGAGCACCTTGCCGTTGAGGTCGTAGGTGTACTTCGTGGTGAAGTCGGCCGGGTCCGCGGTCGCGTTCTTGCGCGGGTCCGTGACGGTGACGGGATTGCCGACGTTGTCGTAGGTGACGGTGGCGCGTCCGCCTAGGGCGTCGACCGCCGCGACGACCTGGTAGATGTCGTCGTGCTCGTACCTGGTGACGTAGTCGTTGGGGTCGGAGGGGGTCAGGTTGCCCAGCGGAGAGGTCTCGCTGAGGACGTTGCCGACCTTGTCGTAGGTGAACGACGCGGTACGAGCGGGTCCGGACGGGTCGTCCTTGGGCATGGACGCGGTGGTCACCTGGTCCAGCGCGTCGTAGACGGCCGTGGTCACCGCGCCGTTAGGGGCGGTCTCGGTGGTGACGTTGTCGTTGGCGTCGTAGATCGGGGCCGGGGTGATGATGAAGTCGCCGGCGGCTGCGTCCTTGGGGACGCGCGACTCCAGCGGTCTGCCGAAGACGTCGTAGGCCTGCGTGGTGGTCTTCCCGCGGGCGTCGGTCACCAAGGTGACGTTGCCCCGGACGTCGTACACCGTGGTGGTGCTGTTGTTCAGCGCGTCCTTGGTCGTGCGCGGGAAACCCACCGGGTCGTAGTCGGAGTACGTCGTCGGGTTGCCGTTGGCGTCCGTGGCGACCAGGAGCTGCCCGTACTGGTCGTAGGTGTACGTCGTCTCGTAGTCGCCCGCCACCGTGGTCGACGTGCCCTTGGGGTCGGTGACCGAGGTCAGGTTGCCCTTGGTGTCGTAGGCGAAGGCCCATCGGCGTCCCTCGGGACTGGCCTTTGAGATGAGGTCGGCGGTGTAGCCGTTCAGCCCGAACTGGTACCCGAGAGTGCCGGCCGAGGTGTTGTTCTTGTTCGCCTCGGGGTCGCGGATCGAGGTGGGGACACCGGTCTTCTGGTCGTAGGTCCACGTCGTCAAGGCCCCGTTGGGCGCTTTGGCGGCCACGACGTTGTTGTCGGCGTCCCAGGTGAGTTCGGTGGTCTCGTTCTTGGCGTTGACGACCTTCGTCGGACGGCCGTAGCTGTCCATCGTGTACTTGGTCGTCTTGTTCTGCGCGTCGACCGTGGTGGCCTCGATGGTCGAGCCTGCGGTGCCGTCGGGGTCGACGTAGGAGAAGGTGGACACGCCGCGACCGCGGTCGGTGATCGTCCGGATCTTCCACTTGTCCTTCGGGTCCACCGGGGCGGTGTAGTAGGACAGGTCCGTGGCGTTGCCGCGCGGGTCGGTGACCTTGACGAGCTTGACGTTCTTGTTGCCTTGCGTGGCGTCGTAGGCGAAGCGGAACGTCTTGGCCTTCGCGTCACCCGCGCCGTCGACCAGCTCCTCCAGCAGGCCCTTGTCGCTGTAGGTCAGCGCCAGGGTGCGGCCGGAGATGTCCTTGATGGTCTCGACCTGGTCGATGATCTTCGGGTTGGTCAGGTTCGTCCCGGTCTTGCGGACCCCGTTCTCGTAGTAGGCGTACGCCTGCCCCTTCTCGTAATAATCCAAGGCCAGGGTGCGTCGCGCGGCGGGGTCGGTGATGTAGGAGAGGAACTTGCGCGGCTGGTTGTTCGACTTGCGCTCGGTGTAGGCGAACTGGAGTTCGTTGGCGTTCTTGTCACGGATGGCGGTGAGCCAGCCGCCCTCGTCGAACAAGAACTCGGTGCGATCGGGGCGGGTCATCCTCCAGCGGCGCGACTGGTCGGCGGCGCCATCGCGTTGCAGGAACAGGTGGACGCCGGCCGGGCGGTCGTAGGTCCAGCGCGTCGGGTCGGTGCTGCCGTTCTTGTTCAGCTCGAAGGTGTGGCTGGTGCCGTCGCCGTCGGTGAGAGTGGTGGTGGTCGGGTAGTCCTGCCCCTTCGGGTGCAGGTCCAGCGGTGTGCCCAGGCGCATGATGCTGGATGCGGCCAGCGACCAGCCCTGCCCCATGGAGGTCGACGCGGTGTCGACGCTGTTGTAGGTCATCCGCACGAACGTCGCCAGGCCGCGGCCGGGGTTGCTGAACGGGTCGTGGTTCCAGACCACGTTGCCCACGTACGGGTTGACCTTCAACCCGGAGTCGTTGCCCGTGCCGGTGCCGATGTACTGGTAGAACTTCTCCAGGCCCAACTGGTCGGAGGTCGGGTCCTCCACCGTCACGTTCTGCGGCATAGCGGGCAGGTTCCCGGTCTGCGACAGCCACTGGCCGGTGGTGCGGTCGAGCAGGTCCCAGTTCAGCACGTACTGCTCGCGCTTGTTGCCCGAGTCGCTCTGGATCGGCGTCCTCACCTTGGCCTGCACGGTGACCGACGCGCCCGGCGCGACGTCTGCGGGCAGGGCGGTCTCCAGGCGGTTGCCGCCGGTGGTGACGTCGGTGCCGTCGGGCAGGGTCCAGCGGTAGGACAGCACCTGGTTGGCCGCTCGCCAAGGTGTGGTCGTGGTGTTGGCCAGGGTCACCGGGAACGTGTACTCGTCACCGGGCACCATCCGGGTGGACGGGGTGTCGGCGGTGTAGTACGTCAGCTCAGGCGTCGGCGCGGTGTAGGTGACCACCAGCTTGGGCCGCAGCTGAGGTTCGACCGCCTCGCCGGACAGGAAGATCGCACGCTGCGTCGGGCCGGACGCGGTCTCGTCGCGCAGCTTGACCAGCACGCCGTTGTTCGAGGCGCGGTTGCCGATCCAGCCCTGCACCGTGCCGGTGGCGTCCCAGACGTGCCACTTGGGGTCGTTGGTGATCGTCGGCACGTTGTCGAACGCGGGCCCGATGTCACCGCCCGGTGTGGTCCACGCCGTCGCGGTGGAGGCGCGCTGCCACGTCGCCTGGCCCTCGACGAACGGCTTGGCCAACGGGTGCGCGTCGAAGACGGCGCTGGTACCCACAGTGGTGGTGGTCCACAGCTCGACCTCGGCGTCGAGGATCCTCGCCGTGTCCGGGATGTCGGTCAGGTCGCCGAAGTCCACGATGGACCGGGTGGTGCCGAAGCTGCTGCTCTCCTTGCCGACCAGCTGCCACGCCTGCCCGTTGGGGCTGTTGTGGTTCGCGGTCGGCTGGGCGCTGGACAGCGTGGTGTCGGGATGAGTGTCGGCGGTGAGGTTCTGGTAGAGCTTGACGACCCGCCCCGCCTTCGGGAGCCGGACCAGCTCGGTGGTGGACGGCACCAACTGTCCGTCACGCGTCTTCACCACGATCATGTAGTAATAGGCCGCGCCGAACGGGTCGGACGAATCGGCGGCGGTGGGTGCGGCCGTGGTGTCGGCGAACCTGGTCGTCCCCGGTGCCAGCGGGGCCACCAGCGTCCACGGTGACGGCGTGAACGTCTGGAACACCGTGCGGTGGACCTGGTACTCCACCAGGTCGTCGGCCGGGTTGGCCGGGTCGGGGTCCACGTACGGGGACCAGGACAGCTCGGCGCCGGTGGCGTGGATCGTCGTCGGCGCGTCCAGCACCGCGCTTGGACGGCCGTAGACCAGCACCAGCTTCGGCGAATTCGCCGTCTCACCGTTGTAGGCGTACTCGGCCGCCTCGTAGCGCAACCCGCCCAGCTGCGGCGCCTCGGTCTTCGTCTTCAGCATGAACCCGTAGTTGGCGGTGGCTCCGGACAGCCACGACTGCACGAGGTTGCGCACGTCGAACGAGTGCCAGGCACTGGACACGGTGGCGGGCTTGGTCTGGGTGCCGGTGGCCGCCTCCGCGAACGCGGTGTTCATCGAGTTCCACGTGGCCGTGGCCTCGTCCCACGCCTTCGTGACCCGCCGTGCCTCGATCTCCACCGCCTTGCCGGTGGGGTCGAAGTCCTGGTCGTAGTACATCTTCAGCTGCGCCGAGCTCAGCGTGGCCCCGGACGGGACGCTGCCCAGGCCGAACCGGAGCAGGCTGCGATAGGCGGTGGTCGTGGTGGCGTTGGTCGTGCCGGTGGACAGCCGCCAGTTGCCGTCGAAGTTCGACGTCGGCAGGTCCTGGGCGATCATCACGTCCTGGGACTGCGTGACGGTCGGCTGGATGGTGATCGTCGGGTCGATGACCACCGGGTACTCGCGTTCCGGCGCGGCCAGCCAGTCGCGGTCCGCGCGCACGGTGATGGTCGTCTTGGCGCCCTGCTGCTCGACGGTCTGGGTGACCTTGTCGCTCCACGCCTTGCCGTACGGCGACGCGCCGTCGTCACGGCTGTCGTGCATGAACGGCTTGGGCATCACGAACAGCGGCGTGCCCTCGGCATCCGGACCGGGGTAGAAACCGATCGACCCGTCCGGCTCGGCCTTCGCCGTGACCCCACCCACCTGGAGGGTGAAGCGGTAGACCGCCTCGGTCGGGGCCCGGTCCAGGACGATCTTCTCCTTGAGCGAGTCACCGACCTGGTAGACCAGATCCGCGCCCTCGAAGGCGTCCTCGTAGACGACGGTGTTGCGCTCCACCTCCGGCGTCAGCGACTTCTGCTCCGCGTCGACGCCCAACGCGATGTGCCTGCCACCGTGCTCGAACCGCACCAACTTGTCGGACTTGTCGCCGAAAGAGCTGCGGAAGGCGTTGCGGTCGTTGCCGAACCGGAAACCATCACGGCCGTCCGGGCGGATCGCGGTGTCGACCGGCTGCCACCGGCCCTCGGCGTCGCGGTAGTGCTCCGGACGCGCGGACACCTCGGCCTCGAACTGACCGTCCACGCGCTGGAACACCCGGGCGGTCTCCGACCGCAGCTCGGTGACCTCCCGGACACGCTCAGCCGGGTCACGCGGCGGCGCGGCCTCGACCTGGGGCTCCGGCTCCTTCGCCTCGGCCGATGCCGACGGGGTGAACAGACCGTCGAGCCAGGCCAGCGCCGAACTCACACTCGGCCACTCACCCGAAAAAAGCGGCGGACCGACAGGAAGCCCCACGAACACCAACGCGACGAAAACGACCACGACGGCAAGTCGTCCGGGCATGCCAAAACGTCGCGATCCACGCATGTA
>NZ_JBFAAX010000288.1:0-7534 GCF_040639995.1 Actinosynnema sp. NPDC023658
CTCCTGACATTCGGCTCGGGCGCCCTAACGCCCACCCGCCGGGCGGCCGCAGGCCCCCCGGGCGGTCGGGTGACGCCCGGTGGTGCTCAGCTCACCACTGCTGCGGCGGCTGCTGGCCGTACGGGTTCTGCTGCGGCTGGCCGTACGGGTTCGACGGCGGCTGCTGGCCGTAGGGGTTCGGCTGCTGGCCGTAACCGCCACCGCCGCCCGGGTACCCGCCGGGGGTGGCGCCCGCAGGCGCGTTCACCACGACGGTGCCCATGATCTTGTCGGCCCACGTCTGGTTCTTGGCCTCCCACAGGGGCGCGAACCAGCCCGCGTAGCAGGGCAGCGAGTCGACGAAGTGGCACAGGTGCCGGACGAAGGCGTTGCCGAAGCCGATCGGCTGCCCCGTCTCCTCCTTGATGAGCTTGATCTTCGCGACCTTCTTGCCCATCGACTGACCCGTGGTGCCCGCCAGGTACCAGGAGTTGTAGATCATGAAGCCGATCAGCGCCAGGTACCCGATGCCGGGGAGGATGACCCCGATGGTCGGGTCGCCGGTGGCCGCGCCGATGCCGGCCAGGACGCCGACCACGAGGCCGGGCGCGACGTAGTCGATCAGGAAGCCGATCGCGCGGGTGCCCCACTCCGCGTAACCGCCTGCGGGCGCACCGTAAGCGGGCTGCGCGCCGTAGTGGGGCTGCGCGCCCCACGCCTGCTGCGGCTGCGAGTAGGGGTTCGCCCCGGGCGGCTGGCCGTAGGGGTTGGACGGCGGCTGCTGGGCGTACGGGTTCTGCTGCGGCTGGCCGTACGGGTTGGACGGCTGCCCGTACTGGGCGGGCGGCTGCTGGCCGTACTGCGCCGGCGGCTGCCCGTACTGCGGCGGCTGTTGGGCCGGGAACGCGCCGGATCCCGGCTGCTGCGCCGGGAAAGCGCCGGAACCGGGCTGCTGCGCGGGCTGACCGTACGGGTTGGACTGCGGCTGCTGCTGGGTCGCGCCCGGCGACACGACCTGCGTCGCGTCCGGGTTCGACGGGGGCTGCTGGCCGGAGGGCATGACCTGGGTCGCCTCCGGCGGCGGGAAAGCAGGGGGCTGGCCACCGCTCGGCACGACCTGCGTCGCGTCGGCGTTCGGGGGCTGGGCACCCTGCCCCTGCTCCTGCTGGTTGTGACCGCCGAACTGCTGGTTCCCTGGCGGCTGCGGAGCGTTCATCGGAGTTTCCAACCCCCTTGGCACGGGCCGTAGGTTAGTGAGTCGGTGGCCAACGCTAGCGGATGCCACCGCCCTGGCCACGCGCAACCGGTCAACCCGTCCCGATCCGGAACGGGTCGACCACCGGTCGGCGGCCGGTCAGCGACCGGCGAGGAAACCCAGGATGTCCTGCCGCGTGACCACGCCGGCGGGCTTGCCGTCCTCCAGCACCAGCGCACCGTCCGCTGAGGACAGTGCCGCCATGGCGGAGCTGATCGACTCGCCCGCGCCGATCGTGGGCAGCTTCAACGACATGTGCCGGTCGAGCCGGTCGGTCAGCTGCGCCTTGCCGGTGAACAGCGCGTCGAGCAGGTCCCGCTCGTTGACCGCGCCCGCGACCTCGGCGGCCATCACCGGCGGTTCGGCGTTGACGACCGGCATCTGGGAGACGCCGTACTCGCGCATGATCGCGACGGCCTCCGCGACCGTCTCGTTGGGGTGGCCGTGCACGAGGTCCGGCACGGTGCCGTCCTTGCGCCGCAACACGTCCCCGACCGTCGCGCCGGACGTGTCGGGCGAGAGGAAGCCGTACTGCGCCATCCACTTGTCGTTGAACACGCTCGACAGGTAGCCGCGGCCGCCGTCGGGCAGCAGCACGACGATCACGTCGTCCGGGCCCGCGGTCTCGGCCACGCGCAGCGCCGCCGCGACGGCCATGCCGCACGAGCCGCCGACGAGCAGGCCCTCCTCGCGGGCGAGCCGGCGGGTGATGTCGAACGAGTCCGCGTCGCTCACCGCGACGATCTCGTCGCACACGTCCCGGTCGTAGGCGTCGGGCCAGAAGTCCTCACCGACGCCCTCCACCAGGTACGGCCGGCCGGTGCCGCCGGAGTAGACCGAGCCCTCCGGGTCCGCGCCGATGATCTTCACGCGGCCACCGGAGACCTCCTTGAGGTACCTGCCGGTGCCGGAGATCGTGCCGCCGGTGCCGACGCCCGCGACGAAGTGCGTGACGCGGCCCTCGGTCTGCCGCCAGACCTCGGGACCGGTGCCGTGGTAGTGGCTGGCCGGGTTCTCCGGGTTGGCGTACTGGTTGGGCTTCCACGCGCCGGGGATCTCGGCCACCAGGCGGTCGGAGACGTTGTAGTACGAGTCGGGGTGCTCCGGCGCGACCGCGGTCGGGCACACCACGACCTCGGCGCCGTAGGCCTTGAGCACGTTGCGCTTGTCCACGCTGACCTTGTCGGGGCAGACGAAGACGCACTTGTAGCCCTTGCGCTGGGCCACGAGCGCCAGTCCGACGCCGGTGTTGCCCGAGGTGGGCTCGACGATCGTGCCGCCGGGCCCGAGCTCGCCGCTGCGCTCGGCCGCCTCGACCATGCGCAGCGCGATGCGGTCCTTCACGCTGCCGCCGGGGTTGAGGTACTCGACCTTGGCCAGGATGAGCGGCAGGCGGCCCTCGGCCACCGCGTTCAGCTTCACCAGCGGCGTGTTGCCGACCAGGTCTACGACGCTCTCGACGTACTCCACGACGGACCTTCCACTTCTTGAGATGACCCGCTGAGCGTATATCGGTGGCGGGGCGTTCGGCCCGGTGGACGATGGGGGTGGTGGGAGGGAGGTCGCGATGCGGGGGTTCCGGCTCCTGGCGGTGGTCGCGGGGGCGTTGGGCGGGCTGACCGGGGTGGCGTACGGCTTGTTCAGCGAGCAGTCGCGGCGCGCGCGGGTGGTGATCGGGGTGCCGGACGCGCCGCCGTTGCGCGCGGACGGGGTGCACGGCGCGGGTGGGGGGCCGCCGGTGCGGTTCGCCGTGCTGGGCGACTCGATGGCGGCCGGGCTCGGGGTGGACGACCCGGCGGAGCTGCCGGGCGTGGTGCTGGCGACCGGGTTGTCCGAGGAGGTCGGTGCGCCGGTGCGGCTGGAGACGTACGCGATCTCCGGTTCCACGACCCGCGACCTCGCGGCGCAGGTGGACCGGGTGGTGGCCGACCCGCCGGACCTGGCGCTGGTGGTCATCGGGGCGAACGACGTGACCACGCGGCTGTCGATCCCGGTGTCGGCGGCGCTGCTGGGCGTGCAGGTGCGGCGGCTGCGGGAGGCGGGCGTCGGCGTGGTCGTGGCGACGTGCCCGGACCTGGGCACCGTGCGGCCGATCGCGGAGCCGCTGCGGTCGGTGGCGCGGAGCTGGTCGCGGCGGCTGGCGCGGGCGCAGCGGGTCGAGGTGGAGCGGGCGGGCGGCGTGGCGGTGGCGCTGGGCGACCTGCTGGCGGCGGAGTTCCGGGCGCGGCACGTGGACTACTTCAGCCGGGACCGGTTCCACCCGAGCGCGGTGGGGTACGAGGCGGCGACGTCCGTCCTGCTGGCCCCGTTGTGCGGCGTCCTTCGTCACGAGTGGTGGCCGCGCTGAACGGGCGTTAACTAGGCTGCACGTCACACGTTGCGGCGAAACAAAGGAGTTCCGTAATGCCTGAGGCAGTGATCGTCTCCGCCGCCCGGTCGCCCATCGGGCGCGCGGGCAAGGGCTCGCTGAAGGACGTGCGCGCCGACGACCTCACCGTGCAGGTCCTGAAGGCCGCGCTGGCGAAGGTGCCGCAGCTCGACCCGAACGACATCGACGACCTCATGCTCGGCTGCGGTCTGCCCGGCGGCGAGCAGGGCTTCAACCTGGGCCGCGTCGTGTCCGTGCTGGCGGGGTACGACAACCTGCCCGGCACCACGGTGACCCGGTACTGCGCGTCGAGCGTGCAGACGACGCGGATGGCGCTGCACGCCATCAAGGCGGGCGAGGGCGACGTGTTCATCAGCGCGGGCGTGGAGACGGTGTCCAGCTTCGCGCGCGGGTCGTCCGACTCGTGGCCGAACACCCACAACCCGCTGTTCGCCGACGCCGAGGCCCGCACCGCCGCGGTGGCCGGTTCCGGCGCGTCGGAGTGGGTCGACCCGCGGGTGAACGGGCAGGTGCCCGACGTCTACATCGCCATGGGGCAGACGGCGGAGAACCTGGCGCTGGCCAAGGGCGTGTCGCGGCAGGAGATGGACGAGTTCGGCGTGCGGTCGCAGAACCTCGCGGAGAAGGCCATCGCCAACGGGTTCTGGGCGCGCGAGATCACGCCCGTGACGCTGCCGGACGGCACCGTCGTGTCGGCCGACGACGGCCCGCGCGCCGGCGTGACGATCGAGGGCGTGTCGGGGCTCAAGCCGGTGTTCCGGCCCGACGGGCGGGTCACGGCGGGCAACTGCTGCCCGTTGAACGACGGCGCGGCGGCGCTGGTGGTCATGAGCGACGTGAAGGCGAAGGAGCTCGGCATCACGCCGTTGGCGCGGATCGTGTCGACCGGTGTGTCCGGGTTGTCGCCGGAGATCATGGGCCTCGGGCCGGTCGAGGCGTCGCGGCGGGCGTTGGCGCTGGCCGGGATGTCGATCTCGGACATCGACCTCGTGGAGATCAACGAGGCGTTCGCGGCGCAGGTCATCCCGTCGTACCGGGACCTGGGGATCGACCTGGACCGGCTCAACGTCAACGGCGGCGCGATCGCCGTGGGTCACCCGTTCGGGATGACCGGCGCGCGGATCACCACGACGCTGATCAACTCGCTCCAGTTCCACGACAAGCAGTTCGGCCTGGAGACCATGTGCGTCGGCGGCGGTCAGGGCATGGCCATGGTGGTCGAGCGCCTGAGCTGACCCGCGTCCGGCGTGTCCTGAGCGTTCAACTCGGGTGTCCTGAGCGTAGGACTCTCGCGTTCCGAGCGTAGGACTCTCGCGACTTGGACGTAGGACACGCGTGGTTCGGGCAGGACGCGCGAAGGGCGCCCCGGCTGACCGGGGCGCCCTTCGGCGTGCTGCGGGTGGTGCTAGTCGCGCTGCAGGTAGGACAGCAGGCGCAGGATCTCCAGGTACAGCCAGACCAGCGTGGTCATCAGGCCGAACGCGGCCAGCCAGGCGTACTTCGCCGGCAGCCCGCCGCGGATCATCTCGTTCGCGGCCTCGAAGTCCAGCAGGAAGTTGAACGCCGCGATGCCGATCACCAGCAGGCTGAACACGATCGCCAGGGTGCCGCCGTCGCGCAGGCCCATGTTCACGCCGAACAGGCTCATGATCAGGTTGCCCAGCATGAGCACGACCACGCCGACGGTGGCGCCGATGATCCACTTGGTCAGGCGCGGGGTGACCCGGATCGCACCCGTCTTGTAGACCACGAGCATGGCGCCGAACACGCCGAACGTGCCCAGGATCGCCTGCCACGCGATGCCGGAGTACACCGACTCGAACACGCCGGTGATGGCCCCGAGGAACACGCCCTCGGCCGCCGAGTACACGAGCACCAGCGGCGCGCTCGGGGTGCGCTTGAAGATGACGATCAGCGCCGTGACCAGACCGACGAGCATGCCGGGGATCGCGAGCGCGAACGGCGCGACCTGGCCGGAGAGGACCAGCCACGCCGAGATGAAGCCGGTGACCAGGGCGATGCCCAGCGTGGTCGCGGTCTTCGTCACCACGTCGTCGATCGTGATGGGCCGCTCGCCGGTGGCCGGCGGCGCACCCTGGTAGCCGGGGTACTGCTGCGCCTGGTAAGGCTGGCCGAAGCCTGCGTAGTTACCGCCACCGCCGCTGGTCGGCAGGTTGCGGAACGCGGGGTTGCTGGTGGTGCGCACCTCGTCCTCCTGTGGCGTGCTGACGCCGTCACGGGGTTCAACGACCACACGAGTCGATCGGTTCCCGTCGGGTAAAAGTGACTTTACTCGGACTGTCGATCTCGGATCCACACCCCGCGCTGCGGAGCGTAGTCGGGGTTCCACCCGCGCGGCGGCTTGCCGACGTGATCTCCTCCCCGTAAGGCTCAGCCAAGGCAGCTGTCACCTACCGGCGACGCCCACAGGCGCGCGCCCGAGGGGTTCGGACATCATGAGGTGGAGACGACTCGCCGGCGCGGTGCTCGCGACCGGTGTGGCCCTGCTCGCCGTGCCCGGCGCGGCCGGTGCCCAGCCCCAGGTCGAGCGGGGTTCGGGGTACGAGACCGACGCCCAGGGGTACGCGGGCAAACCGGCGGGCGGCGACTGGCTCGGCTCCTACAAGTGGCGTGGTCAGCAGGTGTGGTGCGTGCAGTACTCGCTGCTCGCGCCGGACAGCAACGTGGCGTACCGGGAGGGCGACGAGCTGCTCTCCAAGGGCGGCGCGCGCCTCCGCGACGACGTCGCGGGGAGCATCTCCTACCTCCTGCTGAGGTACGCCAACACGCAGTCCGCGGACGAGTCGGCGGCGCTGGCGCACCTGCTGCACACCTGGACGGCGTACGAGGACCCGGCCAACAAGATCTCGCTGGCGCCGACCAGCGACTACAAGCACATCGCCTACAACGCCGACTTCCACTTCAAGCAGCTCGCGCGCTTCGGCCAGGCGCAGCAGGCGGTGGGCCGGCTGGAGGCCGAGGCGGCGGCGAACCGCGGCCCGTGGGCGGCCAAGGTGAGCGCCCCGGCCGACGAGCAGGTCATCGGCACGCCCGACACGTGGGTGGTGGACGTCACCAAGGGCGACGGCGGTCAGGTGGCCGGCGCCCCGGTGACGGTGGAGCTGACCGACGCGACGCTGGAGACCGGTGAGGCCGCCGCCGAGCTGACCACGTCGACCGACGGCAAGTCGCTGGCGGTGCAGGTGGTGCCGACCGGGCCGAACCCGTCGCTCACGGTGAAGCTGGACAGCCCGGCGGACCGGCCGAAGGTGCACATCCCGGCCGACGACAACATGCAGCGGATCGTCACCACGGGTGGCGAGAAGAAGCTGAGCGCGAACGCGTCGACGACCGCGAAGACCGCGCCGGGCGTGGTGAAGGTCGCCAAGACCGACGCCGAGACCGGCAAGGCGATCGCCGGCGTGGCGCTGAAGGTGACCGCGGCCGACGGCACGGCGCCCGCGAAGCGCCAGGACGACACCGCGCTGACCGGTCCCGAGGGCACGCCGGTCGTGCTCCAGACCGCCGCGGACGGCACCGTGCAGGTGCCGGACCTGCGCACGCCGCAGGAGGTCTGCGTGATCGAGGTCGCACCGGCCAAGGGCTACCAGGAGTTCTTCGACCCCAGCGCGCCGCCCAAGGTCTGCGGGACCGTCGAGGCCGGGCAGACCCTGGCGCTCGCGGTGACCAACAAGCCCGACAAGCCGGTCGTGCCGATCACGATCCACGCCGGTTCCGAGGGCGCCGGCGTGGTCGCGAAGGCGGCGTTCACCACCCGGGTGCCGACCGGCGGCCTGATCGGGTTCGGCGGCCTGGTGCTGGTCGGCGCGTTCGCGCTCGGCCTGGTGGTCCGGCGTCGGGCAGCCGCCCGCCGGGGGCGGCGTCCTCCGGGGGAGCTCTGCTGTCGGGCG
>NZ_JBFAAX010000289.1:0-7485 GCF_040639995.1 Actinosynnema sp. NPDC023658
GCATGGTCGTCCTCGGCGGCGGGGTGTCGCGGTTGGGCCACTCGCTGCTGGCCGAGGTGCGCAGCGCGGTGTACCGCCGCTCCCTGCCGCTGGCCACCGGCAACCTGCCGATCGTGCTGTCGGAGCTGGGCGACCTGGCCGGCGTGACCGGCGCGGCCTGGTCCGCGACGGACCGCGCCTTCTCCCCGGCGGGCTGACCCCCGCCCGAGCACCCGCGCCCACCGTCGTCCGCCGCTCGGCGCGTCCTCCGAATTCGCGAAAGCAATCACGAGCTTCCGTCAGAACGCAGCCGACTTTTGCAACGAACCGACAAAAGTGGGCCCGAGTTCTTGTCATAAGGGTCGACCGACTGTCAGGATCGGCCGCAACTCGCCCAGGAACGTGAGCTGGACCACCTCATTCGCTCGACCACCTCCACGAAGTCGCACCCACCCCGGAGAGACGATGCAGGCGCAGACCGAAGGCAGGCGCGAGGCGAACCTCGCCCTCCTGCTGCGCACGCTCCGCGCCCGCGGCCCGTTGTCCCGCTCCCAACTGGCCGCAGGGTCGGGCCTGTCGAAGACCGCCGTCACCCCGCTCCTGGCGAGCCTCGACCAGCGCGGCCTGACCGAACGCGCGGGCACCACGACGACGCAGGGCAGGCCCGGCCGGCTGGTCCGGCTGCGCCCCGGCGCGGTCTGCGGCATCGGGCTGGACGTGCACCCCGGCCACCTCGGCGCGACCGTCACCGACCTGACCGGCGAGGTCCACCTGCGCCGCAAGACCGCGTGCGACACCAGCGCCCCTGAGCACGCCCTGGACCGGCTGGCCGACCTGACCAGGCGGGCCCTCGACGACGTGCCCGGAGCGGACTGGACGGGTGTCACGGTCGCCATCCCCGGTCGGGCCGACCGGGCGACGGGCACCGCCACCGCGCCGCGGCTGCGCTGGCGCGAGGTGTCCGTGGTGGACGGTCTGGCGGCGCGCACCGGCCTGCCGATCGACCGGCTCGACGTGGACAACGAGGCCAACCTGGCCGCCTGCGCCGAGCACGACGGCGACCCGGTCGGCCACCTCGTCTACCTCAGCGGGGATCACGGCGTCGCGGCGGGCGTCATCGCTGACGGCGTCCTGGTGCGCGGCGCGGACAACCACGCGGGCGAGGTCGGCCACCTGGCGCTCGACCCGCTCGGCAGCACGTACTGCGCCTGCGGTCGGCGTGGTTGCTGGGAGACGCAGGTGGGGCTGGACGCGTTCCTGGACGCCTGCGCGCCGCGCGACGACCGGGTGCACGACCCCCGGCTGGCGCAGGGCGAGCGCATGTCGATCGTGCGCGGCCGGGCCGAGCGCGGCGACGCCCGCACCCTCGACGCGCTGCACCGCACGGCCGCCGCCCTGGCCTCGGGCATCTCGGTCCTGGCGACCCTGCTCAACCCGCGCAAGATCGTGCTCGGCGGCTACTTCGCCGCGTTGCAGGACTGGCTGGTCGTGCCGCAGGACCAGGGCAGGACCCGGGTCACCGCCTCCACCCTCGGCTTCAGCGCGGGCGGGAAGGGCGCGGCGCTGGCCGCACTGCGGCGCGTCCTGGACGACCCGACCGTCGTGCCCGTGAAGAGCCGGCCGGCGGACGACCGGGGGAGCGGCGCACCGGAAGACGACCGAACGGGAAGCGCACCGGAAGGGGCATCGGCATGACGCTGCTCAGGATGACGGGCATCGGCAAGACCTTCCCCGGCGTGCGCGCCCTGGACCAGGTGGACCTGGAGGTCACCGAGGGCGAGGTGCACTGCCTGCTCGGCCAGAACGGCGCCGGCAAGTCCACCCTGATCAAGGTGCTCTCCGGCGCGCACCAGCCCGACGACGGCGAGATCACCTGGCGCGGCGCCACGACCACCCTCCCGTCGCCGGTGGCGGCGTTGCGGCTGGGCATCGCCACCATGTACCAGGAGCTGGACCTCGTGGCGGACGTGTCGGTGGCGGAGAACGTGTTCCTCGGCCACGAGCCGACCAGGTTCGGCTTCACCCGCCGCCGCGCGGCCCGCGAGCGGACCAGGGCGTTGATGGCCCGCCTCGGCCACCCGGAGATCAGCCCCGACCGCGAGGTCGGACGGCTGTCCGCGGCCGGTCAGCAGCTCGTGTCGATGGCCCGCGCCCTGGCGCACGACGCACGGCTCATCGTGATGGACGAGCCGACCGCCGCCCTGGCCGCCGACGAGGTCGACAACCTGTTCCGCATCGTCGGTGAGCTGACCGCGGACGGCGTCGCCGTCCTCTACATCTCCCACCGGCTCGAGGAGATCCGCCGCATCGGCAGCCGCGTCACCGTCATCAAGGACGGCCGCACGGTCGCCGCGAACCTCCCCGCCGACACCCCGACCGCCGACCTGGTCGACCTCATGTCCGGCCGCAAGGTCGACACGGTCTTCCCGCACCGCGAGACCTCCACCGTGGACACCTCGCGCGAGGTGCTGACCGTCACCGGCCTCACCCGCGAGGGCGAGTTCCGCGACGTCGGCTTCCACGTGCACGCGGGGGAGGTGCTGGGCATCGCGGGCCTGGTCGGCGCCGGGCGCAGCGAGATCCTGGAGACCGTGTTCGGCGCGCGGAAACCGGACGCCGGGCACGTCGCGGTCGACGGGAAACCGGTCCGGCCGGGCAGCGTCGTCGCCGCCGTGAAGGCGGGCATCGGCCTGGCGCCGGAGGAGCGCAAGGCGCAGGGCCTGCTGCTGGACCTCACGGTCGCGCACAACGTGACCCTCTCCAGCCTCCCCGCCTACAGCCGCGCCGGGTTCCTGGACCGCGCCCGCGAGCTGAAGGACTCCAAGACCACCCTGGAGCGGCTGGAGCTGCGGCCCGCCGACCCGAGGCGGCTGGTGTCGGAGTTCTCCGGCGGCAACCAGCAGAAGGCCGTCGTGGCGCGCTGGCTGGTCCGGGGGTGCAAGGTGCTGCTCCTGGACGAACCGACGCGCGGCGTGGACGTCGGCGCGCGCGCCGAGCTGTACCGGGTGATCCACGAGCTGGCCGCGGCGGGCGTCGCCGTGGTCCTGGTGTCCAGCGAGGTGGCGGAGGTGCTGGGCCTCGCGGACCGGGTGCTGGTGCTGCGCGACGGCGAGGTCGTCGCGGACCGGCCGGCCGACGAGCTCACCGAATCAGCCGTGTTGGACATCGTGATGGCCGGCAGTGCCGTGACCGAGGAGGGTTTGTGACCGAGACGAGGGTCCTCGACCCGAAGACCGCCCCACCCGCGGACCGGCGCGAGCACCGGCGCACCCTCGACCTGAGGCTCACCGGGCTGCTGGGCGTGCTGGTGGTGCTGTGCGTCGTCGGCTACGCCACCCGACCGGACAGCTTCCTCACCGAGGCCAACATCTCCACCATGCTGCGGCTGGCCGCGGCGATCGGCGTGGTCAGCGTCGGCATGACGTTCGTGATCATCAGCGGCGGCATCGACCTGTCCGTCGGCTCGATCGTGGCGCTGTCGGGCGTGTGGATGACGACCGTCGCCACCCAGTCCTACGGCCCGGTCGTGATGGTGCTCTGCGCCCTGCTGGTCGGCCTGGGCTGCGGCCTGGTCAACGGGCTGCTGATCTCCTACGGGAAGATCGTGCCGTTCATCGCCACCCTGGCCATGTACGCGTCGGCCAAGGGGCTGGCCGAACGGCTGTCCGGCCGGCGCACCCAGGTGGTCACCGAGACCGGCTTCACCACGTTCTTCCGGGGCGACGTGCTGGGCATCCCGGTGCTGATCTGGATGCTGGCCGCGGTGTTCGCGGTCGGCTGGGTGCTGCTCAACCGCACCACGTTCGGCCGCCGCACGTTCGCCGTCGGCGGCAACGCCGAAGCCGCCCGCCTGGCCGGCATCGACGTGCGGCGGCACACCGCGCTGGTCTACGGCATCGCCGGCCTGTGCTGCGGCATCGCCGCGCTGATGGTCGTCGCCCGCACCACCTCCGGCGCGTCCACCAACGGCATGTTCTACGAGCTGGACGCGATCGCCGCGGTCGTCATCGGCGGCACCCTGCTCAGCGGTGGCCGCGGGTCGCTGATCGGCACGCTCATCGGCGTCCTGATCTTCACCGTGGTGGGCAACATCTTCACCCAGAACAACCTCGACACCGACATCCAGAACATCGCCAAGGGCGTGATCATCGTCGCCGCGGTGCTCCTGCAGCGCACCACCGCCCGCCGCCGCTCGCACGCCACCTGACGTCCCCCGAAACCCGAACCGCCCGACCAACGACGCCCGGGAGTACCGCCATGCCTTCACTCGACCGTCGCCGCTTCCTCTGGGGCACCACCGCCGTCGGCGCCGCCGCCGTCCTGGCCGGCTGCACGTCCAACGAGTCCGGCAATACCGCACCCAACGCCGTCGCGGGCGGTTCGGGGCAGAACACCCAGCCGGGCAAGCAGGTGACCATCGGCTTCTCCGCGCCCGCCGCCGACCACGGCTGGATGGCGGCGATGACGAAGAACGCCAAGGCGCAGGCCGACCGGTTCTCCGACGTCACGTTCAAGGCCACCGAGGGCACCAACGACGTCAACCAGCAGATCGGCCAGGTCGAGACGCTGATCAACGACAAGGTCGACGTGCTGGTGGTGCTGCCGTTCGACGGCAAGGCGCTCACCGAGGCCGGCCGGCAGGCGATGGACGCGGGCATCCCGGTCATCAACCTCGACCGCGTCTTCGACACCCCGCTGGCCTACCGGCTGTGGATCGGCGGCGACAACTACCGGATGGGCGTCAACGCGGGCGAGTACATCGCCGCGCAGCTGAAGGCCAAGAACGTGTCGAACCCGATCATCGGCGAGGTCGCGGGCATCGACTCGCTGCCGCTGACCCAGGAGCGCAGCAAGGGCTTCCGGGACGCCCTGGCGAAGGCGGGCTTCTCCGTCGGCCCGCGCGTCTCGGCGGCGTTCACGTCCGAGTCCGGCGAGCAGCAGACCGCCAACCTGCTCCAGTCCGCGCCCAAGCTGGACGCGCTGTGGAACCACGACGACGACCAGGGCATCGGCGTGATGGCGGCCATCGACAGCGCGAGCCGCAAGGAGTTCGTCATGGTCGGCGGCGCGGGCTCGCGCAACATGATGGACCTGATCAAGGCCGACAGCGGCGTGGTCAAGGCCACCGTGCTCTACAGCCCGTCCATGGCGTCCTCCGCGATCGCGCTGGCCCGCCTGCTCGGCCAGACCAAGGGCATCGGTGACATGGCCGAGCACGACATCCCCGCGTCCATCACCACCTACTCCGCCGTGGTGACCAAGGAGAACGTCGACCAGTACCTGGACGTCGGCTTCGACTCCTGACCACTGGCTCGACACTGCTGCGAAAGGCTGCTGATGACGGAAGAGATCGGCGTGGGCATGGTCGGCCACGCGTTCATGGGCGCGGTGCACTCGCACGCCTGGCGCAGCGTCCACCGGTTCTTCGACGTGCCCCTGACGCCCCGCCTGGCCGTCCTCGGCGGCCGTGACGCGGTGCGCACCAAGGAGGCGGCGGCGAAGTACGGGTGGTCCGCCGTGGAGACCGACTGGCGCGCGCTCGTCGCCCGGGACGACGTTGACCTCGTCGACATCTGCACGCCCGGCGACACGCACGCCGAGATCGCGCTCGCCGCGCTCGCCGCCGGCAAGCACGTGCTGTGCGAGAAGCCGCTGGCCAACACGGTCGCAGAAGCCGAGGCGATGGCCGCCGCCGCGGAGGAGGCCGCCGGGCGCGGCGTCCGGTCGATGGTCGCGTTCAACTACCGGCGGGTGCCCGCGGTCGCGTTGGCGCGCAAGCTGGTGGAGGAGGGCCGGATCGGGGAGATCCGGCACGTCCGCGCGGTGTACCTCCAGGACTGGCTGTCCGACCCGGAGTCCCCGATGACGTGGCGGTTGCGGCGCGAGAAAGCCGGTTCCGGCGCGTTGGGCGACCTCGGCGCGCACATCGTGGACGCCGCCCAGTTCGTCACCGGCGACCTGATCACCGGCGTCAGCGCCACCACCGAGACGTTCGTCCGGTCGCGTCCCGACGGCGACGGCCGCGGCGAGGTGACCGTGGACGACGCGGCGGTGTTCCTGGCCCGCTTCTCGTCCGGCGCGCTGGGCACGTTCGAAGCGACCCGGTACGCGTTGGGGCGCAAGAACTCGATGCGACTGGAGGTCAACGGCACGCGCGGCAGCCTGGCGTTCGACTTCGAGTCGATGAACGAGCTGTCGGTGTTCGAGGCCGACGGGTCGTCGGCCGGGTTCCGGCGGGTCCTGGTGACCGAGCCGGACCACCCGTACGTCGGCGCCTGGTGGCCGCCCGGCCACCTGATCGGCTACGAGCACACGTTCACGCACGAGGCGGCGGACTTCCTGACGGCCATCGGCGGCGGCGTGGACCCGGCCCCCGGTTTCGCCGAGGGCCTGCGCGTGCAGCGGGTCCTGGCGGCGGTGGAGGAGAGTGCCGGTCAGCAGTCGACCTGGACCACGATTGGAGACCCCCGATGAGCCGACCGGTCACGCTGTTCACCGGCCAGTGGGCCGACCTGCCGTTCGAGGAGGTGTGCCGGCTCGCCTCCGGGTGGGGGTACGACGGGCTGGAGATCGCCTGCTCCGGCGACCACTTCGAGGTGGACAAGGCGCTGGCGGACGACGACTACGTGCCGGCCAAGCGGGCGGTGCTGGAGCGCTACGGGCTGGGCGTGTGGACGATCTCCAACCACCTGGTCGGCCAGGCGGTGTGCGACGACCCGATCGACTTCCGGCACCAGGCGATCCTGCCGTCCCGGATCTGGGGCGACGGGGACCAGGAGGCCGTCCGGCAGCGCGCGGCGGCGGAGATGGCCGACACCGCCCGTGCCGCGGCCAAGCTCGGCGTGGACACCGTCGTCGGGTTCACCGGCTCCTCGACCTGGAAGTACGTGGCGATGTTCCCGCCCGTGTCGCAGGCCGTGATCGACGAGGGCTACGCCGACTTCGCCCGGCGCTGGAACCCGATCCTGGACGTGTTCGACGAGGTGGGCGTGCGGTTCGCGCACGAGGTGCACCCGTCGGAGATCGCCTACGACTACTGGACGACCCGCAAGGCGCTGGACGCGGTGGGCAACCGGCCCGCGTTCGGGCTGAACTGGGACCCGTCCCACTTCGTCTGGCAGGACCTCGACCCGGTCGGGTTCATCCTCGACTTCGCCGACCGGATCTACCACGTCGACTGCAAGGACACGAAGAAGCGCTTCGACGGGCGCAACGGGCGGCTGGGCTCGCACCTGGCGTGGGCCGACCCCCGGCGCGGCTGGGACTTCGTCTCCACCGGGCACGGCGACGTGCCGTGGGAGGAGTCCTTCCGGGCGCTGAACGCGATCGGCTACACCGGGCCGATCTCGGTGGAGTGGGAGGACGCCGGGATGGACCGGCTGCGCGGGGCGGAGGAGGCGGTCGGGTTCATCCGGCGGCACCTGTTCGACCCGCCGTCCGCGTCGTTCGACGCCGCGTTCAGCACGGGGGAGTGACAGCCCCGCGCCCACGGGTCGCGCGACCCGT
>NZ_JBFAAX010000290.1:0-7461 GCF_040639995.1 Actinosynnema sp. NPDC023658
ACTGGACCGTTGTCCAGGTGTTCTACGCCGACGAGAAGGTCAGCCGGGCGTGGAACGCCGAAGGCACCCAGTACCTCAACGCCGTCGTGCTCAGCCCGCGCGACTGGAACCGCACGCTGGCACCTGGCACCTCGACCGCGATCGGCTTCCAGGGCACCGGCACGACCACCCAACCGGCCACCGGCGGGGCGAAGTGCGTGCCGGAGCCGTACTTGCTGTGAGGCGAGCGCCCGGTGTGCCTTGACAGCACCCCGCGGCGGAGTCGAGCTGCGGATGCGAACTCCTCGACCGCACTCTCATCCGGCACCAACGGCACTCATTCCAGTCCCTGCGCGAGTACGAGCACTTCCACAACACCCACCGACCCCGCCAAGGCATCGCCAACGCCCGACCACTACATCCGCTACCACAAGCGACCACCGACCAAGCAGCCGTCACCCGACTCGACATCTGCCAACGACAGCGACTGGGCGGCATCCTCAACGAGTACAGACATCTCACTTGACCAGAAACGATGACTTTTCGAGCGGCACAGGAAACCGACTCCAACCCAGGCGGGGCTGTTGCGCTGTCACCCAAGACCAACCTTCTGCATAACGCTCCTGCGTTCGGGCGTCACGGGTGCCGAACTCATCGCGCGTGGGCCGAGGATGCAGACCTCGGCCTGAGCCTCGCCCTAGCAGTCGATCAGCGACCGTGCGACTTCATTGCCTGCTTCCGTGTTGGCGATCCAGGCGCGACTGCCCAGCTTGGGCTCCCAGGAAAGGCGCTCAAGGTCATCGAGCACCAACTGCACAACTTCATCAGCCGCGCCCTTCCATGGCGAGAAGCCCTCTGCGGCAAGTTCGCCGATCTGGATCAATCCATCTTCGAGGAGAAAGTGCAGCAGCTCGGCGAAAAATTCTTTCCACGTATGCCCCGCCACCTCTTCCCGTGCCGCCCAGATGAGCTGATCGATTGGAACCCAATCTTCCAGCCCTTCGATCAACACGTCAGCGAAAATACGTCTGTCGATCATGGCAAGTGAACCTTCAATGGCTTTCCGCCGTTACCAGGCTGAATATCTACTGTAGCCCCACCGGAAGCAGACGCCGTCCTCCACTGGATCACGGTGCCATCCTCGAGTCGATATACCTCGGGAATCTTCGGGCCCCGCGCCGGGAGTTGCTCGGCACCGGCAGTCCAGCGCTCGAAGGCATCGCGCATCGTCTGCTCATCAGGCATCTCCCGAACGTGCCCCTGCTTCCCCTTCGGCAGATTGTCGAACTCGGACTTCCATACGCCACAGATTCCATCGCTGTTGTGGACTAGGACCGGCGTTCGCCCCGCCAACACATAGTACGTGTGGACCGACTCGACTGTCAGGTTGTAGGTGCGCGTATCGGCCTCGTAGTGCCGGATGGCGGTGATGGGTGCTCGACCGTTGCCCGGGGTGGCGAGCAGGGTTTGTGTTCCGAGGTCGACGGCATCCGCCCACATGCCGGCTGTCGCGTCGTAGAACGGGTGGTGGGCCGTGGCACGGATGGTTCTCGGGCCGTCCGGGGTTGCCACGGTCACGTCGACGTAGTCCTTGTCGGCATCGGTGACGATGACCGCGAGAACTTCGTGTTGCTCGGTCTCCTCGCTCTCAGGTTCGCTGTTGGCGATCTTGTCGCCGGCCTCGATCCGGTCGATGCGTTCGGTGGAACCGTCGGCCATCAGCACGAGGGTGTCGCCGGTGAAGCTGTTGCACGCCTTGACGACCTTGCCGCCGAGTTTCGCGCCCGTCGGGAGCCAGCCCGCGACGGGCACCATCGCACCGGCCGACATGCCCGCGTTCAGCATGTCCCCTTCGACCAGGTACAAGGCCGCGTTGATGCCGTCGGCGACCTCTCCGAAGCCCGGCACCAGACCCGCCAGGTCGAGCAGCAGATGCGTCCGCTCGCTCGTCGTCATCGGGCTCGGCTCGTCGCACAACGAGTCACCCGAGAACTCGGCGCAGAAGGCCTGCCCGAACTGCGCGGCCACCTCCGCCTTGTTCGGCGCGAACTTCAACTCGGTCCACTGCTGCCGCAGGACCGTCTGCTTGAGCTGCGGCGGCGCGGTCCTGATCTCCTCCGGGATCTCCACCGGGTACGACGGCGCGGACGCGCTGGAAGGGGTGGACGGGGTGGAGCCGCTCCGGTCGTAGCCGAGCCCGTTCTTGCCGTGCTTGCCGCATTCGCCGTCGGGGCACATCCACGTCGCCAGACCGGTCGGGTCGCTGAGCGTCACCGGGTTGTTCTCGGCGTAGGCGTAACCGTTCCACTGCTGTGGGTTGGTTTCGTCGAGGATCGGGTCGACGGCGGTGAAGCGGCCCAGTGTCGGGTCGTATTCGCGGGCACCCAAGTGCACGGTGCCGCCGGGGTCTTGGACGCCGCCGATGAAGCCGTGGCGGTCGGGCCAGGAGGCGGGTAGTGGGCCGCGGGGGACGCCGAAGGGGTCCTGGTAGCGCTTGGTGACGGCGAGGGTGGCGGCGTCGACGGTGGCCAGGGCGGTGCCCTGGTGGTCTTCGACGGTCCAGGTGAGTTTGCCGGCGGTGCGGCGTGCGACGTTGCGGCCGCCGTGGGTGTAGTAGCGGGTGCCGACCGCGGTGGTGGAGCCGGTGGGGACGAACAGTTCGATGTCGCCCATGTAGAGGGTGGTGCCGGCGGTTTCGCGGGAGATGAGTCGTGTGCCGTCGGCGTCGTAGAGGTAGCGCGAGACCTTGCCGGTCGCGGTGTCGGTGTCGGTCTCGACGTGGCCTTCCTGGTCGTGACCGAGGGAGTGGCCGGGTCGGGCGACGGTGCTGCCCGCCTCGTTGTAGCCGTAGGTGGCCACTGTCTCGCCGCCGCCGGGATCCTTGGTGGTGGTGGTGGAGGTGACGGCGTGCGGTCGGGGTTGGCCGGGGTCGGGGTAGGCCAGGTCGGTGACGGTGTCACCGGCGGTGGTGTGCTTGGTCTGCTTCTTGCGGTTGCCGGTGGTGTCGTAGGTCCAGTCGGTCCAGTAGGGGGCCGGGCCGCCGAGTCCGGTCACCGACGGTGTGGTCGTGCAGTTGCCGGAGGTGGGGGTCCAGGCGGCGGTGAGGCGGCGCAGGTAGTCGTAGCCGAAGCACTGGTTGTCGGCGATGGCGGTGGCGGTGTCGTGGACCTCGGTGACGTCGCCGACCTGGTTGTAGGTGTAGGCGCGGTTGGCCATCACCGGGTCGGTGGTGGTGGCGCGGACGGCCATGGTGGAGGTGATGCGGCCGGTGAAGTCGTCGTAGGTGTGGGTGGTGGACAGCTGCTTGGGGTCGTTGACGTCGGCGTAGTCGGTGCGCAGCACCTGGCCGATCGGGTTGTACTTGGTCGAGGACACCAGCTTGGTGCCACCGCTGCCGTTGGCCGCGAAGGACTCGGTGGGGCTGCCCAACGCGTCGTAGTCCCGGAAGATCGTTTCTGCGGGCAGACCACCCACGCCGGGTGAACTGTTCCTGGCGATGGCGCCGCTGAGGGGGTCGTAGGCGATCGGGAAGGAGTAGGAGCCGCCGAGGCCGGTCTCGCTGGTGGGGATGGTCACGGTGGTGCCGGTCGGCCTGCCGGAGGTGTCGTAGCCGTCGACCGCGCGGACGTAGGCCTTGCCGGAGACGAACCGCACCGAGCTGGTCGGCTTGCCCTTGAGCTTGGTGTCGTACACCCACGTCGCCAGCCTCAGGCCCGACGTAGTCGTGTCGAACAGGCCGGTCTTGCGACCGAGATTGTCGTAGGTGTAGGCGAGGGTCTTGGTCCGGGCGTCGGTGGTGGTCAGGATTTGGCCGGCGGCGTCGTAGGTGGTCGTGGTGGTGCCGGCGTCGGGGTCGGTCTGTGAGGTTTTGCGGCCCAGCAGGTCGTATTCGTAGGTCCAGGTGTTGGCCCCGGTGCTGTCCTTGACCGTGTGCAGCTGTCCGGAGCGGTGGTAGGTGTAGCTCGTGGTGTCGGAGAGGTCGGTCGGCGCGGTGTGCGTGCGGTCCTTGAACTGCAACGTCTGGACCTTCTGCCCCAGTCCGTTGCTGACCACCGACGACGCGGTGCCACCCAGCGGCGGGATCGTGGTGACGCGGTCGCCGTCGTAGCTGGTCGTGGTGCGCCACTGCTCGGTGCCGTTGCGCAACGACAACACCGCCGTCGCCCGCCCAGCCGAGTCGTACCGGGTCTCCGTCGTATTCGGCACCGCGTTGTCCTGCACGACCAGCAGCGTCGGTTCGGGTGCCGTGCTGTTCCAGTAGGAGGCGTGGGTCTTCCACGCCCGGCCCTGGGTGTCGTGCAGGGTGTCGGCGACGACCCGGCCGCCTGGGGCGTAGGAGGTGGGGGCCTGGGTCTGCACGGTCCGGCCGAGCCCGTCGATCAGGGTGTAGCTGGTGGCGTACCGGCCGGAGGACAGCAGCCGCTTGGACGCCACCACGCTCGGCGAGCCGGTGTTGACGGTGTACTCGAACCTGGCGTCCGCCGTGGACGGGGAGGCCTTGTTGTGACCGGGTTGCCAGACCGCGGTGATCCGGCCGAGCGGGTCGTAGGTGACGGAGGTCCGCAGCCCCCCTTGGTCGATCTTGTCCGTGACCAGGCCGGAAGCCGGGTCGAACTCCTCCGTCGAGGTGAGCGCGGTCGGCACGTTCGCAATGGTCACCTTGGGTGTGGTGGTGACCACCTTGGTGACCGGGCTGCCGGTGGCCGGGGTGTAGTCCAGGGTGGTGGTCCGGCTCAGCGCGTCGGTGTTGGTCAGCGGCCTGCCGTAGACGGTGTCGTAGGTGGTCTTCGACGACGGCGCCTGGTACACCTCCGCGCCACCGGCGGGCCACTCGGCGAGGGTGTGCACCTCGGTCATGTCGCCGCGGGTCGGCGCCGCCCCGAACGCCTGGCCGTCGTAGAGCGCGCGCACCGACGAGATGACGTTCGCGCTGGACGCCGGGTTGTCGTCGGCGCACGGCCCGGACACGGTCCGCACCGAGTTCGGGAAGCTCAACATCCACGCGCCGGTGTTCTGCGCATAGGTCGTGCGCGCGCACGTCGTCTGGTTCGCGTCATCGGCGTCGCCCTCGATCTGCACCGACGTCACCAGGCCGTGGTCACCATGGGTTTTCGTAGTTCGGGAGGTGCGCCACTTGTTCGACGCCTCCAGCCACACACGTGACCGCGCGGTTGCCGTGGCGGTGTAGAAGGCCTGGACGCCGTGGACGTCGGTCGCCGTCGCGGCCGAGGACCACGGGTCGTTCACCACCGTGCTGATCACCCGGTTGTCCAGGTAGGTTGACGTTTCCCTGGTGACGCCCGCGAACTGCTTGCCGTCCACGATGGTCTCGCCGAGCGAGTCGGTCACCGTCGCGGGTCTGGTGCCGCCTCCGGGCGCGACGTCGCCGTCCATGCCTCGCAGGTACAGCGACTCGGTGGCGGTGCGCGGCCCGGACGGGTCGTCGGGGTTGCCCAGCGTGGTCTTCACCTTGCCGTAGCCGCGCCACTGCGACCACGTCCGGTACTCGGGTTTGGCCAGGAAGTTCTCGTCGTAGTGCCAGGCCGCGCCGTCGAGGTAGTCGTAGTGCGTCCGGGTCTGCTTGCCCAACGTCGTACGACCGTCGGCGTAGACGTCCGTGACGACGTACTTGTTGAACCAGTCCAGCACCGGCTTGTCCGCACCGTTCGGTGTCCAGTACACCGGATAGCAACGGGTCGTGTTCGTGGCCGGATCGGGGGTGCCGTCCTGACAGTCCGCACCGGAGTAGTCGACGGTGGTGACACCGCCGAGCTCGCCGGTGATCGAGGTGATCCGGTAGCGCGACAGGCTGGTGTAGTCCAGCGAGGCGCGGGTGCGGTTGGTCTTCGTGGTGCCGCCGAACGTCGTAGGCGGCAGGGAGGCGGTGCCACCGGCCAGGCCGGTGCGGGTGACGCTCTCCAGCCACAACGGCGGGTTGCCGCCGTCACCGGTGGCCGGGAACGTGTGGTTCAACGACCAGCGGTCCACGTCGAGCCACCCGCTTGCGCCGTTGGCCACCTGGGTGGCGACGGCGGTGAGCTTGCGGCGGGTGAAGAACGACGGCGACACGCTCTTGCACGCGGCACCCGCCGCGCAGATCAGGTCCGCCGGCACGTCGGGCCAGGACTTCGCGGTGGTGTCGTTGAGCTGCGCCGGGTCGCAGGTGACCCCGCCGCCGGGCAGGCAGCGCTCGGCGGTGTCGAACAACACCCGCGTGCCCGGCTGCGCGTAGGCGCCACCGGCGTTGGTGTTGAGCCCGTACTCCATGCGCAGCAGGTATCCGCCCCGCACATAGGACGTCCCCGCCGTGGTGACGTTGAGGTTGCGGCCGTAGGAGTTGGTCTCCGGCTGGTAGTAGTAGGCGCTGATGTTGCCGTGCGGGTCGAGCACGTAGTCCAGGTTCCAGCGCCACGCCTGCGTGCAGGACGAGTCGGCGAACGCGGTCTGGTGGCACGGCTCGTTCGCGTTGTTCCCGAACACCGGCACGGTGAACGTCGACTGCGTCTCAGCCTTGCCCTCCACCCAGCCCGGCAGGTGGTTCAACCCGAAGAAGTACTGCGTGCCGTCGACCGTGGTGATCTTCCAGTACTCGCCGTTGAGCGTGCCGTTGGCCGCACCGTAGAGCCGCTCGACCTTCGAACCGTCCTCCTGACGAGGCCGCCAGCTCTCCACGTTCGGGTTCGCGGTGTCCTTGACCAACCGGTTGCTGCTGCCGCCCAACGCCATGGTCGCGTTGTCGGTGGCCCAGCACTGGTCACCGGTCTTGGTCTGACCGTTGTTGCCGCCCAAGTCCTCGGCGCACGACTTGTAGGACCGCTCGATGAACCCACCCGCCGCCAACGACCAGCCGTCACCCACCCAGGACGCCTGGTTGTTCGTCGCGGACGTGGCCCCGTCCACCGCGCCCGAGGAGTACGCCAACGCCAGACCCGGCGTCGCACCACCCAACGCGGCGGGCAGCTTGAACGGGTAGCTGTAAGCGAAGTCACCCGCCGACCCACCCGCCGACCACGAACCGGTCGGCGACAACGGCGTCGCCGTGTAATCACCCTGACCGCTCTCCCCGCCGGCGGTTGCGGCCAACACCATCGCACTGCTCGGCGAGGCCAACGAGATCTCTCCGGTCAGGTGCTTGTCCACCGTGTTCACGTGCTCGACCGGCGTGGCTCGACGGCAGTCCGCCTTGCCCGGCGTGGACAACACACACTCCGGATACGACACCAACCGCAGCCGCTGCCCGTAATCACCGCCGAAGACAGCCGTGAACGCCGAGTAGTCCAACCGCACCGACAACGGACCCGACACGTCACCCGACACCGGGCTGACCCGGTACACCGGCCCCGCCAGGCCGACCCGCGCCGGGTCGACCGACTCCACCTCGACCCGACCAGACGACCGGCGCGCGACAACCACACCCTCGGGCCCACGCCCCGCGACGCCCCGCCCACGGCCGACCTCCAGCCCGGTGCCGCCGGCTCCGAC
>NZ_JBFAAX010000291.1:0-7443 GCF_040639995.1 Actinosynnema sp. NPDC023658
CGGTCGGTGACTTCGCGTCGGACGGTGCCGACGAACCGCTCGGCGTGGGCGTTGGCTCGCGGACACCGTGGTGGGCTCTTCACGACCTGGATGCCTGCGCCGGAGAAAACCGCGTCGAACGAGGCGGTGAACTGGCCGGCCCGGTCGCGGATGAGGAACCGGAAGTCGTCTGTCCGGTCGCCGAGGTCCATGAGCAGGTTGCGGGCTTGTTGGGTGGTCCATGCTCCGTCGGGGTTGGTGGTGGTGCCGAGGATGTGGACGTAGCGGGTGGCGACCTCCATCATGAAGAACACGTAGACGCGCTTGAGCGTCAGGGCGCAGTCGACGTGGAAGAAGTCGCAGGCCAGGATGCTTGCGGTCTGGGCGCGCAGGAACCGTCGCCAGGAGGTGTCGGTGTCGCGCCGGGGAGCGGGTGGAATCCACAAGCGCTTGAGCACGCGGCGAACCGTTGACGCGGCCACCCGGTGTCCGAGCTTGAGCAGCTCGCCCTGGATCCGGCGATAGCCCCAGCTGGCGTTCTCCCGCGCCATGCGCTCGATCAGCGCCGCGATGGTGTCGTCGAGCGGCGGTCGGCCGGTACGGTTGGGGTAGGTCCACTTCTTCGCGACCAGGCGCCGGTGCCACCGCAGGACGGTGCCCGGCGTTACCAGCCGGTGGTGTCGTAACCAGTCGGGTAGGCGTCGGACCAATGCGGCGAGCACCGCGCGATCGGCCCAGTCCAACCGCGGGCGGGGACTGGCCCGGCGCAGCACGGTGACTTCGTGCCGCAGCACCAGCAACTCCGCGTCCTTGGCCGCTGATGATCGACCGAGCAGAATCAGCCAGTCGACGACCCGGACGAAGATCAGATAGAGCAGTCGTAGCGCCACGCTCCACGATCATGCTCCTACAGCACATGGTGCGCGATAGCCCCAGCTCAGCGCCTCAGTGCAGAGTTCTGAAACCCCACAAGGATCTCCGTGTCTTTGTCCCGGTCGCTCATGGGTAGCAGGCGCAGCAGCGCGAACGTGTTGGTCATGCCCAGGTAGGCCAGTCGAAGCGGCACAGCCAGCCATCATGCCGCGCCCGTCGCCGAGCCAGTGGAACACGAGCACCCTCATCGGCCATCCCGAGACCTTGTCCCGACCGTGCCCTCACCTGCATGGATGGGATATCGGCAGGCACAGCGCATGCGAACCGTTCGACCGAAGATGCTCCACAACTGCCGCGCAGTCCGCTTGACACTGCAGTGGTTAGGGGTAACCATAACCACCTCAGGTGAGGAGGGTCTGATGGACCCCACGCTCTTGTCGGCAGGTGTTGTCCGGTCCTTCGGCACCAACGTGGCCAGGCCGGTCACCGTCATCCTGCTGACCGGGCTGCCGGTGCTGGTGCTGGTCGCCCTCTTCGTCGTCGTCGCGCTGGCGGCGATCGTCCTGGGCAACACCACCCTCGTGGTCATGGCCTCGGTGCGGGAACTGATCGGCGACCTGTTGAGCTACGCCAAGAAGGCGATGAGCTGACGTGTCCCGCGGTGTCGAGGTCCTGCGCGGTGAACTGGAAAGCGCGGGATTCCGCGACGTCAAGCTCCTGTCGGCGCACCACGACCGCACGACGGTGCTCGCCCGGACCGCCGATCTGCGAAGCGTCGTGGTCAAGGTGCTGCCGGACTCGGCGGCCGAGGTCGGGATCGTAGAGGAGGTGCCGCCCCTGCCGGGCTTGCTCGTGGCCGCGGAAGTGATCCCCCTCCGCAGCGGGCGCGTAGCGCTCGTGACCCCATACCAGGCGAACGGGTCACTGCGGGAACTGGTCGAGCGGACCGGCCCACTGCCGGTCGAGACGGCGTCGGCATACGCCGCGGGCATCGCCGACGCGCTGGAGCGGCTGCACGGCCTGGGCGTGGTCCACGGCGATCTCAAACCGCAGAACGTCCTCGTCGGCGGCGACGGCGCACCTCTGTTGATCGACTTCGGCTCGGCGTCGGTCGCGTTGCCGATCGGCGACGCAACCGGCGGCACCCCACCCTTCGCCGCGCCGGAGTTGGGCGCGGGGACAACGCCGAGCCCTGCAGCGGACGTCTACGCGCTTGGCGTCACCCTCCATTACCTGCTGACCGGCAGCGATCCTGACAACCCGGCGCTCGACAGGCTGGTGCGCGGCGGCAGCAAGGAGCACGACGAACTCCTGACCCTGGCCGAGGTCCTCGCGGACGACATCCCCTCCCGTCGGCCCAGTGCGGCCGCCGTCCGGCCTTTGCTCGCGATGCATTCGGCCCTCACCGAGAATCCGCCCCGCCGCCCGGACGCCTACGAGGCGCTGATCTCGTTCAACGGCCGCACTGTCAGATTGTCCCCCGAGAACCCCTTGGCGGTCGCGGGGAGGGCGGCAACCGACCTCCCTGTCGGCGTTGACGACTACGCCGTCTCCCGGGCCGCTGTCGAGTTCCGGGTGTCGGACGGGAGGCTCTCGATCAACAACCTCTCCCATTCCAACAGAGTTCAGGTCTCCACGAAGGACTCCAAGCACGCGGACGTCCTGCTGGAGCTCGGTGCCGGCTACACGGCGGCCAAGCGGGACAGCGTGGTGACCCTGATGACCACGTCGAAGCGTTACGCGCTCTCGGTTGTGGTCGGTCCAGGACTGCTGTCAGGCGAGGAGCGCCGACCCGGAGGCCCCGTGACGGTCGACTCCCTGGCCCGGGACGGGCTCGACCTCCCCTTGACACCCGTCCAGCTCCGACTGCTCGCCGCTTACTGCCTGCCCCTGCTGAGGGACAGCGGAGCGAACGCGTCATCGCACACCGAGGTCGCGCGGATGCTCGGCCTTTCCACCATGACAACGCGGAACCAGATGCAGAAGCTCACGAAGCGGCTCGCCGAGGCGTTCGCCGTCCCCGCCGACAAGGACATCGTTTGCCGCGCCGCGCTCCGCGCCGGTCTGATCAAGCCTAGCACCGTAGCGCTGTTCCCCGAACTGGACCGCCACGGCGGCGCATAACCGACAACCGCAGGTTCGGCGCCTAGCGCGGGGTCTGTCAAACGAGCGGCTCTGGCCCACTTTCGGTGGTCACGGTGAGCAGCCGGTCGCGGCCGTGACCTTGCGGTGGAGATCGATGCCCTTGCCAGGAAGGTGCTTTCGGGCTGTCGACGCCTTCGTCATCGCAGCCCCTGGGCGCCGGACGGCATGGCCACAACCCGAATGGGGACCGTGACCACCGCTCTCTGCCACGCACCCAACGACCGGAATTGACAGTCCAGAAATGCCGTCCCACAAGGGGATTCGCACCCATCGCAAGATCACGGCCGCGACCGGCTACTCACCGTCACCACCTAAAGTGCGCCAGAGCCGCTCGTTTGACAGACCTGCGGCACAGGATCGCCATGGTGTCCGTTCCGCCCGCGGCGCGAAACCCACGGGCATCACCACCTCTCTCAACCGATGGATCGTCTCCCGCGGCGTCGGCGACCGGGGATACCGTCGGACGAGGCGTTCATGCGCCGGCCGGCACGCCGTTGTCGGTGTGGCTGTCGGTGTGCGTGGTGGGTAGTTCGAGCTCTCCGATGGCGGCGCGAGCTGCCGCGGCACGGACCGGGTCGGGTTCAGCCAGCACTCGGACGGCTTCGGCGTGGGCCGTCGCGGCGGCATGCAGGCCGGAGGCGGTGGGGGTTGTGGTCCAGTAGTCGGGCAACGCGGTCGCGGTCCGGGCCAGACGCAGCAGGGATAGGCCCAACTGCGCTTTGACCTGGAGCGCGCGCAGGACCGGTGTGGTGAAGGTCGAGGTGTCGATGGTGGCGATGAGGCCGGTCAGGGAGGAGATCGGGGACTTCGCGGCAGTCACCGCCTGGAGCACGGCCCACAGATCGCCTGTTTGCGGATCGTCCGGCTCGAGGTCGCGCAGTGACGCCCGCAGGGCGGCATCGAGGTCGGATGTGACGAGGTGTGCCGTGATCTCGGCGATGCTGCGCAGGTGGTCCGGTTCCCGGCGTTGGAACTCCACTGCTGTGCGCGCGGTGCGCAGCAGGTCGCGGGGAAGCCCACCGGACCAGGCATGGCAGAGCGCGGCCAACAGCGGCGGAAACCCAGTGGCCCTGGCCTGCACGACGTCGAGAGACTCCTCCAGGTCGAGCCAGCGGGTGTGCACCACGTTGTCGAAGGCCGAGTCGAAGGCGTCGCGCCCCGCCAGTCCTCTGCGCTCGAACGCGTCGAGGGCGTCGGTGGAGACGGTCACCAGGAAGTGGATCTTCTGGATGTGGAAGAGGTCCTTGAGTTCGTTGACGATCTCCACGAGGTCTTCGGGATTGCTGATCTTGTCCAGTTCGTCGACGCAGACGATCATCCGCGTGCGGTCCGAGCTGCTCGCGAAGACGCGGAGCAGGTCACGCAGCGCACCGACGAGTTCGGCCCGGCCAAGCGCGCGGCTCTTAAGCTTGATGCTGCGCTCGGTGCTGGCCTCGAACAGTCCGCGCACCTTGGCCACCGCCTTCCTGGTGTCGCCGCGCTCCGATTCCCAACGCAGGTCACGCAACAGCTCGCGGGCCCGACGCACGTCGGCTGGCAGCGCTGTCGCGGTCATTTGAACCATGAATTTCAGCCAGAGCAGTATGAGCGACACCCCGATCAGGATCAGCGGCAACGCGGTGCCGCCGATCACGTCCACGGTGTCGCCCAGGGACGTTCTCGAGGTCGAGGAGGTCGAAGAGGTCATGTCGGACAGGAACAACAACAGCAGACCGAGACCGGCGATGAGCAGCATCGAGCGGACCTGCAGGCGCTCGAACGCGTTCCGCACCAGGTTCGTGGCCCGGGTTCCACGCGTGGCCGAGACCGCTGAGGCCACCTCGGTGAGCAGGATCCGGATGAACTCGCCCGCGTCGTAGCGGACCGGCGAGGGGACGATCACCACCGGTCCCTCCATGTCCGGGTCGGCCCACAGGGCGCGCATCACCGTCGACTTGCCCGACCCTCGGGTTCCTGCCAGACCGATGGCAGAGGAGGCGTGTTCGAGAATGAACTCCTTGATGTAGGTCGCCGTCTTCGACTGCCGGATCTGGCTGACGTCCAACTCGACCAGACGCGGCGCGTGCGTGGGGAACAGGATGATGCCCTTGGGACCCAACTCCGCATTGATGGCGGACGACAGCGCCTCCTGCACCGCGGTGTCCAGCGTCCGGCGAAACACATCCCGGGCCACAGTGGTGCGCTCCCGGATCGTCTTGATCGCGGTCCGGTACATCAACCGTTGGCTGATCAGCAGAAGGCTCACGACCGCGCTGCCCGCCCAGGCGATCACCACCAAAAAGGGACGTTCACGCCCGAACCAACCGGTCTTCGGATCGACGCCCGACTTTGCAGAGACGGTCTCGGCGGATGTGAACACCAGGTAGATCGTCACACCGAGTACGGCGACCAGGAGCAGACAGAGCGCGGTGGTCCGCCAGAAGGCCCACCTTCTGGCCCGGGAAATCGCCGCTCGCTCTGCTTGCACGGCCTCGGCGAGGGCCTTTTCACTGATCATGACCGATGCACGGATCTCGTCGAGGTGAGCGGCAACCAGCCGACCGATGATCAGGCCGCGATGAGAGCTGTAATGCCTGAACTCCCGTCGCTCGAACACGCCACCGGCGATGTCGGCGACCTCGTGACTGAAGGCGTCCTCTGTCATATGGCTTGCATCGACAACTCACCCCCATCCGTTACCGCACGATCGACAATCAACCTTTCCTCGATATTGAGTCGAAAGTGATCTTCTTCCTGTAAGTTGATCACCTGTGATCGAGGTCGAGGGTGCACACCGGTTATCGCCTGCGGAGCGCGAGGTGCTGCGGTTGCGGGTGGTGGCGGCGTTGAAGTCCGGGCGGGTCGAGGGTTACTGGCAGGCGGCGGAGGTGTTCGGGGTCTCCGAACGGTCGGTGGGCACTTGGTGGCGGACTTACCGACGGGACGGTCGCGACGGCTTGGCGACCCGAAAGGGGCGGCCCGGCCCCGCTGAGCCGATCAGCGGAGAGGATCGGGGCATGCTGTTCGCGGCAATGGCCGACTACACGCCCAAGGAACTGCTGATCGGCGGCCCGCTGTGGACCCGCCAGGGCGTGGTCGAGCTGATCCGGCTGGTCGTCGGCGTCGACATGACCGAACTTGTGGCTGCGTCGCCACGGCCTCACCCCGCAGCGCCCGGCACGGCGTGCCTACGAACAGCAGCCCGCCGCGGTGCGCACCTGGCTGGACGAGGACTATCCGGCGATCGAGGCACGCGCCAAGACCGAGGGTGCGGCGGACGCGTGGGTCGACCAGTGCGGGCTTCGCTCGGATGCCGCCCCGCTCGGCCGGTCCTGGGCGCCGAAGGGCAGAACGCCGATCGTGCGGGTGACCGGGAAACGGCTGCGGGTCAACGTCATGTCCGCGGTCGCCTCGCGCGGCGCGTTGTGGTTCACCGTGTTCACCGAGCGGTTCACCGCCGCCGTGTTCACCGCGTTCCTCGACCGTGTGGCCCTGTGCTTGCCGAAAATATCGTCCGTGCAGGTCAGGCGGCGTGGTGGTACTCGTTGAGGATGCCGCCCAGTCGTTGCTGTCGGCGGACGTCGAGTCTGGTGATCGCTGCTTGATTGGTGACGGCTGGTGGCAGGGCGCGTAGTGGTCGGACGTTAGCGATGCCTTGGTGGGGTCGGTGGGTGTTGTAGTACTTTTCGTACTCGCGTAGTGCGTGGAGTAGGTGCTGCTGGTTCCATATGAGGGTGCGGTCGAGGAGTTCGTGGCGGCAGCTGCGGATCCAGCGTTCCATGATCGCGTTCATGCGCGGTAACCGGACACCGGTGAGGAGGACCTGGACACCGGCGTCGGCGAGGACGGCGTCGAACAGGGTGGGGAACTTCCCATCCCGGTCGCGGATCAGGAATCGCGCGGAACTACCTGTGGGGTGCCAATAGTCGGCCACGTGGTCTGACCTGCGGTTAGGCGGCTGCGTGTTCGTACTCGTTGATTAGGCCGCCGAGGGCTGGTCGGCGATGTATCGACGTGCTGCTCGGCTCGGCGAGTTCAGGCGGTGGGAGCATCTGCTTCGAGGAGTCCGGTGAATACCTCGCTGGGTTTTCTCCAGTCGTGGATCTTACGGGGTCGGTCGTTGATCTCGGCGGCGATGGCGGCGAGGTAGCGGGGGTCGGTGGGGATGTCGACGCCCTTGGGCAGGAACTCGCGGACGATGCGGTTGAGGTTCTCGTTGCTGCCGCGTTCCCACGGTGAGTGGGGGTGGGCGAAGAAGACCGGCAGTCCGGTGGCGGTCACCTGCTTGTGCAGAGCCATCTCGGAGCCGCAGTCCCAGGTCAGGGAGCGTTTGATGGAGGTCGGGAGGTCGCCGACGGCGGCGATGATCGCGTCGGTGACGGTGAGTGAGTCGCGTCCGCGCAGCGGGACCAGGACCAGGAAGCGGCTGGTGCGCTCGACCAGCGTGGCCACCGCACTTTTACCGCC
>NZ_JBFAAX010000292.1:0-7426 GCF_040639995.1 Actinosynnema sp. NPDC023658
AGGTGCGCCGATCCGGTGGCATTGTCGTAGCAGCCGCCGATCGACCTCATCGACGGCAGAAGCCCGGATTCCTTGGCACGTCTGGTGAAAGTCCACGATGTGAACTGGACTCCGTGGTCGGAGTGGATCACTGTATCCGACAGCGGTGACCGGTTCGAGATCGCCATGCCGAGCGTATTGGTGGCCAGTGCGGCGGTCTGGCTGGAGTCGATCGACCAGCCGACAACACGGCGCGAGTGCACATCGAGCACGACCGCGCAGTACACCTTTCCCTCACGAGTCGGGTGTTCGGTGATGTCGGTAACCCACAATTGGTTCGGCGCGGGTCTGGCGAAGTCGCGGTCGACCAGGTCCACCGCGGTGGGCGTGTCGTGCTTCGGACGCGGGCGGCGCCGATTGGGCAGGCCGTTGATTCCCTTGCGGCGCATGAGAAGCGCGATGGTGTTGTGCCCGACGGTCATCCCGCGACCGAGGGTCAGTTCGGCGTGCACCCGTGGGGAGCCGTAGACCTGGGACGACTCCACCTGGATCTCGCGGATCAGGTCGACGAGCTAGGCCTGTCGGATCGCCTGCTCACGGAACACCCAGCGCAGATCCCTTTCGACGGCGAGCTGGGTTAGCTGCTGGTCACCGCGGTGATCAGGTCATGTGATCGGCGGTTGGCGCGTCGGAGAGCTCGGGCGATGTTGGTGTCGCCATTGGTGCAGTGCTAGCCGATCGCGGTGTAGCGCATGGTCGCGGACGGGTTGCCCGCGCTCTTGCGGGAGCCGTGGCGCCAGAGGACGAACCTGTGCCGCTCGAAAAGCCATCGTCGCAGGTCACTCGGCCATGCCGAGGGCATTCTGGCTGACCACGAGAGGACTGGTGCGGTGGCTGCGTGAGCGCGAGGGCCTGCACATGGTGGGCACCTCCGAGCCGATGATGCTGCGCTCGCCGAGCGTGGACTGGCAGATCACCTCCGACGGCCAGCAGGAGACCGCCACCGCGGTCGTCCAGCCACGCGAGGGCGCGGCGATCCCGCCGGGGACTGCACTGCGACACCGACAATCCGTTCGAGGTCATTCCCAGCGATCCCGAGCGGCGCGCTCGCGCTGGCGCACACTAATCGGACTGGGCCGCCACGCTCAAGCTGCCCGCGGTCGAGGGTGTACGAGACCGTAGGGCCGGTCGCTCGCGTCTGAACGCCTTGCCGGTGAGGCTCTTCACCGTTTAGGCGGTCGCGGTCTCCTGCCGTTCGGCAACACTCGGATGTATGGCGAACGAGCCGAGCACGAGCAACCAGGTAAACGCCACCACGGTCGGGCCGGTGATCCAGGCAGGCGTCGTTCACCAGGTCGTCATGCTGGGGAACGATGCCGTGCCCGTACCGCGACAATTACCGGGCGCGGTCGGCGACTTCGTAGGACGCGCCGACGAGGTCACGTCCCTGGACTCGCTGCTCCACACGGCGCCCGGCAGTGCGGTCCAGGTCGTGCAGGGAACAGCCGGCGTCGGGAAGACCTCGTTGGTGGTGTGGTGGGCGCATCGGGTGCAGGAAAGCTTTCCCGACGGCACGCTGTTCGCGAACCTCAAGGGCTTCGAACGCGAACAGCCACTGCATCCGTCGTCAGTGATCACGTCGTTCCTGCAGGCACTGGGAGTGGCCGAGGTGCACATCCCGGCCGATCTCGATTCTCAGGCGAGTATCTACCGGTCGATCATCGCCGGGCGACGGGTGTTGGTGGTGCTCGACAACGCGGGCAGCGCCGAGCAAGTGCGGCCGCTGCTGCCAGCCTCTGAGGGCTGCGTTGCAGTTGTTACCAGCAGGAAGGCACTCACCGGGCTGGTCGTCACGCACGGCGCGCGTTCGCTGTCTTTGGGCATGTTGAGCCGTGCGGAAGCCAGGACGCTTCTGCGCGGTGTCATCGGGGGCGCAAAGGCCGAACGGGAAGCCGCAGCCGTCGACCGGCTCGCGGATTTGTGCGCGGGGTTGCCGCTGGCCGTGCGGATCGCGGCGGGGCGCGCCGCTGGCCGTGCGACGAGCACGATCTCCGACCTGGTGGAGGAGATCGGAGACGACCGTTTTCGTCTCGACGGCCTGCGCGACGACGATGACGACCGCAGCACCGTGCGCACCATGTTCGACTGGTCCTACGCGAAGTTGCCCGGCGAGGTCGCTTCGCTGTTCCGCCGCCTCGGGCTGCACCCGAATCCCGAGTTCAGCCTGCCGGCGGCGGCCGCGTTTGCCAATGTCGAGCCGATGGTGGCGCTCCGGCAGCTCGAAACGCTGATCAACGTCAACCTGGTCGATCCGGTGACACACCGCCGCTACCGGCTCCACGACCTGTTGCGCCTGTACTCCGTTCACAGGGTCGAGGAGGACGAGCCGCTGGACCAGCGGGCCGCAGCGACCGGTGCGGGACTTTCCTGGTACGCCCGGACCGCGCTCGCCGCCGATCGCCTCGTCTTCCCCGCACATCCGCACCTGTCCGTTTGCCTCGCCGAGCCGGTGGCAGGGTTGTCCCTCACCGACCGGGACCAGGCGTGGACATGGCTCAATACCGAGCTGCACACGCTGATGGCGGCGTTAAGGCAGGCGATCGGCAACGGTATGTCCGACGTCGCGATCGCGCTGGCCGGCTCCATGCGTTTCCTCGCGTTCCGCTCGCGTTCGTTGTGGTCATTGCGGCTCGAAGCCGATTCCCTAGGGCTACATGCCGCTCGCGGCGACGCCGACACCGAGGTGATCTTCCGGCGGCGGCGCGCCGACACCCACCAGATGCTCGGGCGCTGGGCGGAGTCGGACGCTGACCTGCGCGCGTGCGTCCCACACGCCGAGGAGCGAGGTGACCGCCTGCTGTTGGGCATCGTGCTGTGCGGCCTAGGACGCAACCGCAAACTACAGCACCAGTTCGAGGCCGCGCGCGAGCTCTACACCAAGGCGTTGCCGCTCGTGCGCGGCAGCGGGTACGTCGAGGCCGTCGCGGAGTCCAATCTGAGCCAGATCAGCGCCGCACTGGGCTGGCACGACGACGCGCTCGCCCACGCAGAACGCGAGCTCGAACTCCGCCGCGGCGAGAACGACCCGGTCGGCGAAAGCTACGCGTTGCACAACGTCGCGGTGGCGCACCAGGGCCTCGGTAACGACCGGGCCGCCGTCGAGTTCGGTGACGAGGCCATCGCGTACTACCGGACCGCTGCGGCGACCGAACGCTATTTGGCCGACGCTCTGCAGACGGTTGCGTTGTCGTACGAACGGCTGGGGCAGCACGCGGCGGCCGCACCATACCTGACCGAGGCGGCGGCGGTGCTGGACGAACTGGGCGATCCCCAGGCCCTCGCCGTGCGGTCAAAGGTGCGGCGCGACGGATCTAGCGGCCCCGCACGGACGGGCCACACGCGGGGCAGCGCGGGCTCGGCGCGGCCAGCGTGACGGGAATGGTCTCGCGCCATTTGACGACGTTGTACCCGAACTGCAGGTTGGACGGCGCGCGAGGAATGCCGGTGAGCAGGCTGATCACGGCACGCGCCGCGAAGTTGCCTGTGAGACCGGCGGTGGTTGCGTCGACAGCATGCGGCGGCTCCTGACCAGCGGCGGGTGGCCACTCCATCCGGGTGGAGACGCCGACTTGTGCCCGTTGCTCCGCTTGTACGCATTCGAAGCAGGCACCTTCGCCCGGCCGGAACAGCCCTGCGCCCGTCAACGGCCCGTGGTAACCGCCGTAGACCCACGGCGTGCCGGTCGCCAGGCACGCGCGGTTCGCCCACGACCGGATCTGGGACGGCTTGTCCGCGGTGAGCAGCAGCACGTCGAACTTCTCGGCGAAGCCGCGCAGGTCGTTCTGCCCGGTCACCTCGAACACCTCGCCGGTAACGTCGATAGCGGAGTTGTGCTCGCGAAGCTTGCGAACCGCGACATGTGCCTTGAACTTCTCGACGTCCGCCTCGGTGTAGAGGATCTGCCGGCCGAGGTTGGACCGCTCGACGACGTCGCGGTCGACGCAGTGGACGCGTCCCACGCCCGCGAGCACCAGATCGAGCACCGCCGTGCAGCCAGCGCCGCCGAGTCCGATCACCGCTACCGACGCCTTCTGCAGCCGCTTCTGGGCGTCGGCGCCGGTTCGGTGGGGAGACAGGTCCATCCAGCCGTACAACTCGGCGCTCCCCCGGTACCTCTCGTCGACGGCATCGACCGCCGCGTCCGCATCCTCCAAGTACCCGGCCGACTCAAGGTCACCGACGACCGCGCGTACGAGGTGCGCAGGCACTCCGGGGAAGACCTCCGCCATGGTCGATACGACGTCGTCCACCGTGCGCGAGCCATTAAGGAGGCAGAAGAGTTGCCACCGCCATCCGCTCCGGTCAACGAGGTCTCGCCTCAGACCGGGCACGATGCCGCCCAGCCGGACTGTCTCGTCACCGTCCAGCACCGGACGGTGGTGGAACTTGAACTTGAGCCTACGCACGTCCGCAGTCACCCCTCGACCGAGTCGTGGCAGGACGTGAGGTCGTGCTCCGGTTCGAAGAACTCCAGGGCTGCGAAGAAGTGGTTCGGGTCGAGCGGGTCGCGGTAAACTGCGACCGGAGGTGGAGGAATGAGCTCGACGCAGGTGTTCATGCGGTTTCTCCAGCTCGCTGTGCCCCTGGACCTGGTGTCGAGGGAACCTGCGCAGACCGTTTCAGCCTTTCCGACCATTTCCGTTTTTCCGGCGTTTTCCGTGTATTTCTGAAAACAGCGCACCAAGTGAGGGGGACATGACTGAAGTGACGCGGCTAGCAGCCGTCCGACAAGCTCACGAGGCTGCCATCGCCGCCAGGGAGCACGCCCGGGGCGCACTCAAGAAGGCGGGCATCCAGGCCAGGGCGTTCCTGGAAAACCAGAGTGGCACGTTACAGGAACAGGCTGACCGTGCCGGAGTGTCGCCTCCGGTGTTGTCCAGGTTGAAACCTGCGAAAAACGGCGACTGGAAAGCGATGGACCCGAGCACCTACAGGGCGATCGACGGGCTCACCAATGGCCAGTTCCGGCTCGAAGAACTCCGCAACGCCTACGACGCGGCCGCAAAACAGGCCAACCAGGGGGAACTGGACCTTCGCCTCGTGGAATCGGAAGTCGACGCCACACCGGGCCCGCTGAGCGCCACCACACCGGACACCCACCTGGTCGTCGACGACGTGCTGGTCGAGCAGCGACGCAGGAGCGTCGTTCTGGACGTGAGAGTCCGCAACAGCGGCCACCGGATCGTGAACATCACCCGCGTCGCCGTCCGGGTCATCGAACGCAGGGCGTTCCTGGCGTCCTCTCCCTCGACCGGGGACTACGACCTGAAGGTGGACGGGGACTACAGCGAGGCGTACGTAGCCCACCACGTCAAGCCGGACGACGTAGACAGGTTCACCGTTACGCTGGGCTTCGCCACGACTGAACTGGGGCACGAGTTCACTGCGGACGTGCTCGTGCTGTTCAACCGGGACAACGCCGCCGTCTCGAAGTCCATCACTTTCGACTCCTGCTTCGAGTGATCAGCTCACACGATCCCGTGCACGGCCAGTCCCCAGCGGTCTAGGTATCTGTCCGGCACGTGCTCGCGCGCTGCGGCAAGTGCCGGGACGAGCCGTTCCCCCGCGGCCAGCCTGGTGATCACGCCGGCGACGATCCGGGCGGTCGGCTCGGTCGGCACCGGCCACATCCCGCCGATCACCGACGAGACCTGTTCGAGCAGCATCGCCGCGGGCAGATTGCTCGGGAACGACACCGGCGGCGCGGCCACCGAGCGGCAGGCCGCCACGAGGGCCGCGTGCACCGGCTCCATTCTCGCAAGGCTCAGCACTGACCGCGGGCCGGTGCTGAACCCCAGGCCGGACCCGGACCCGTGGGCGAACACGACCAGCAGGTCACTTGGCCCGGTGGCAGGGTCGAGGTGGTCGCGCACCACCACACCGGCAGCAGCCGCCTCCTTCAACGCCTCGGCCACGACTTCAGCGTGCGGCACGTCCGCGTCCACGTAGGCGGTGATGCTGCGCACGACACCGTCGAACGGCTGCAAGCGGCCGTAGACGGACATCGACGGCGCCAGGCTGACGAGCGTCGACCGGAGCAACGCCGCCGATTGCCAGGGCAGGGACCACAACTGCCCGTCCGGCACGACGAGCAACGACGGCACCTGACCGGCCGCCAGCGCCTCACACAGCGCGGCCGGGATCAACGACGTGAGCAGCCGTTCGACGTCATCGGTCGCGGTGGAACCGATGAGCCTGGGGCTGCCTTGCCCGAACGCGTCCAGCACCCGCGTGTCGGCAGGCGTCAGATGGATGGACTTGATCGCCACCGAGTCGGGCGGCTCGACGTACAGGGCCAGCACCGAACCGGGAAGCGACGACAGCATCCGCTGCCGCCGCAGCAGCAGCGCCGGACGGCCGCGCAGACCGTCAACGCACTCGCGGAGGTTCGGCCAGACGGGGTGGCTCGCCGCCGCTTCGGCCAGCCGCGCGTGCTCGACCGCCGGCAGGTCGTCGTCCTGCTCGGGCAGGACGGCGTCCGACAGACCCGCGTCCGCCAGCGCCTCCATCAACTCGGTGAGCAGGTCTGCGGACTCGGGTGTCGCCTCGACGTGCAGGAGATCGCTCACCATGTCGACCCCAGCCTTCACCCCCGGCGGCACCTGGCCGTAACGCTGCCGCGCCCTGAGCAGGACGAGAACGCGGTACAGCCCCTGGCGCGCCTGGTGAACGTCCACCTCGTGCTCTGACAGAGCGACCATCGTGCGGTGCATGGCCTCTACCAGAGGATCACTGGTCTCGCGATGGGTCTGCAAAAAGTCACGCGCCAGGGACCGAGCCGCAGTACACCGGTCGCCCACTCGCACGGCGTCGCCCGCCTCGGACAACGCGCCGTCGTCCTCGGGCAACAGGAAGGGCCGCAACGTCTCCGCCCAGCGGGCACGAGGATCGTCGGCGGGCAACGCGTCCGCGAGCTCGTACGCCCGCAGAACGTCCGCGCGGTCCTGCGTGATCACCGCCAGCACCAGGCTCGCCACCGCCTCCTGCCCGGTGTTGAGGTCGGCCCTGCCAGCCAGCGCCCGCAGCGCCGCCCAGCGACCCAATTCGCTCTGGTCCACGTTCTGCGCCGAGATCGCGACCACCATGAAATCGCGGGCGGACCGTTCGTCCGCAGCTCGGTTGGCCATCAGCGCCAGCGAGGCCGCAAGGAGGAGCCGCTCGGTGTCGGTGAGCTCGTCAGTGCGCAACAACGTGCGTGCCGTCTCGCGCGCTGCGTCGCGGTCGAGTGTCCCTCCTGGCCACGAACCGGGCGTCGGGGCGGGGGCCGGGGGGCCCCGCACCCCACCGGCGGCGCCCGCCCCCCCCGCCCCCCGGGGGGGGGGGGGCCCCGCACCCGTTCCTGAGCCCGGCGCAGGTGCGCGCGACCCGGTTCCCGCGCAAGAAGGGC
>NZ_JBFAAX010000293.1:0-7413 GCF_040639995.1 Actinosynnema sp. NPDC023658
TCGGCCTCGCGGTCGAGGATGTCCAGGCCGCCCGACACGTGTGGGAACGCGCCGCCGGCCTCGGCTGACGGCGCGTCAGGTCCACCAGATCAGCTCACCGCGGTCGTCCACCCCGGTGAAGCAGGTCAGCAGCAGCCGCCTCCGGTCCTGGCCGGCGGGTTCGCCACCCAGCACGGCGTGCACGAGGTTCCCGTTGAGGACGCAGAGATCACCGGTTTCCACCGGGATGACCACCGACGGCACGCCGGTCAGCAGCTCGACCGGGTAGGGGAACCCGCTGTGCAGCAGCCCCAGTCGATCCCGGGAGGCCTCGTCCGGCTCGACGTTCCACACCTTGAGCTGCCCGGTGCCGGCGATCACCTGCGGGTAGGCGTTGACCGCCATCACGCGCCCCAGCCGCTGGACCTCGAACCCCGCCTGCGCGGGATCACCGAGCTGGGCCAGGTCGTCGTGCGGTTGCAGCAGGAACTCGCCTTCCTGGTTCCAGCAGACGGCTTTCGAGTCCCCGGCCGGCCTGCCGTCGTGCCTGGCCGCCCGTGCCGCCGGGACGACGCCGCGGGCCGTCAACGACGAGCGGAAGTCCGCGATGGGGTTGGCGGCGTCCCGATACAGGTCGCGCACCGCGTCCGCCGACTGCTCCACCGAAGCCAGGTACTCCTCGGTGGTCCGGTCGACGTGCGACGCGCCGACGATGTAGCCCTCGACCCCGCCGACCCCGTCGCCGTAGCGCGGTGTCCGGGGCATCGTGGGCGACCAGAAGTTCGCGACGATGCGCTCGCAGTCCGAGGTGGACAGGTACGAGCGGATCCGGTAAGCGGCGAGGTCACCGCGCAGCACACGCGACACGGCGTCGTAGTCGACGACCCGCGTGGTCTGGTGCACCCGGAACGACGTGGGCGGCAACGACCGGCCGGCGATGGTCACGAACGTCCTCCGTCCCCGTCCGCCGGGGCGCGGTGCAACAGCGGCCGGCCGGCGTGCAGGAAACCCAGCATGGCGGGCAACGGGCTGACGATCCGGGGCTGCGCGTCCAGCCGCGTCCGGTGCCGCCGGTGCACGGTCGGCAGCTGCGACCAGTGCGCGCCCGGGTTCAGGTGGTGCTCCTGGTGGTAGCCGTCGTTGAACGCGAGCCAGTTGTACAGCCGCCCGTAGTGGCTGACCGAGTCGGCCGCCCTGTTGTCCGGGTCGGCGCCGTAGTGCCGGTAGTAGTTCTGCACGTTCACCATGACCAGCGCGAGGAAGTAGGCCGGCAGGTAGCAGAACAGGGCCCACTGCCAGGAGATCACCGTGAGCACGGCCAGCGACAGCCAGCGCACCACGCGGTCGATCCTGATCTGGCGGAGTTCGCGGCTGCGCCGGGGTTCCCGACGCCAGGCCAACGAGATCAGCACGCGCTCGCCGGCACCGGGCTTGCCCAGTCGCACGATGACCAGCAATTCGTGGCCGCGGTCGCGCAGTGACTGCAAGGCCCCGCCGATCGCGTAGCGCAGCAGCGGCGCGTGTTCTCCGTTCTGGCCGTCCCGGTACGTGGAGGACAGGTCTTTCGTGGTGCCGGTGTCCCCCGGCGCGTCGTTGTTGTACCGGTGGTGGTTGCGCACGTGCGTCAGCTCGTAGGCCTGCACGGACTGCCCGATGTTGGCCGAGTTCAGCGCCGACACCGCCGCGTTCAGCCGGGCCGAGACGAACCACGGCACGTGGGTGAACAGGTGCGACACGACGATGATGTTGTACGCGGTCATCGCGGCGAGCAGGCCGACCTGCGCCACGCGGGCCGGCCAGCCGCCCTGCGCCCAGGTGGCGGCACACCAGAACAGGACCGCGAAGTGGGCCAGGCTGTAGATCACCAACAGGCCGTCCCGCGACGAGACTCTCCAGACGCGCATGGCACCCCTTAGTGCGTACCGGACAGGGAAGGATCCGTTGCCCGAGGCAAGGACGCTCAGAAGTAGGACTCCAGGGCGCCGCGGCGCCGCACGTCCAGCGTGGCGCAGTGGAACGAGCCACCGAAGCTGTTGAAGTTGCGGAAGTCGCAGAGGATCGGGGTGAACCCGAACCCCTTCATGGCGGCGATCATCGGCTCGTCCTGCCGCTCCACCACCACCCGTTGCTCGTCCAGCACCAGCAGGTTCATGTTGATCCACTTGCTGGTCAGGTACAGCGGGTGCGCTGCCGGGATCACCGGCTCCGGTGCGGCCAGCACGTCCCAGTCCCGGAACTGGCGGGGCACCTCGGGCACCCGGTCGGCGTTGATCAGCAGCTTGCCGGGCGCCAGCGGGACCAGGGTGGCGTCGATGTGCATCGGGTGCGCATCGGCGAACTCGAGCACGTGCACCCGGTAGTCCTCCCCCAGGTGCCGACGCAGCCACTCGATGCCGAAGTCGTTGGTGACGTTGCTGCGCTGGGCGAAGATGTCCCTGCCGCAGCGGACGAAGTCGGCGGCGTCGAACGTGGGTTCGAACTCGGTCACCACCAGCCGGACCGGGTCGGATTCGACCCAGTCCTGGTCGAACTGCTGATCGGTCAGCTCCGGCTTCGGCGCGGCCGTCCACTGGGCGCCGCCGCGGAAGTACTCCTTGAGCAGCGGGCGGTAGGCCAGTGATTCGTAGTAGCGGGAACGCCAGGCCATCGGGCACTCGATGATCTGCTCACCGATCACCAGCAGCGCGTCCCTCGGCATCGCCGCGTACATGCCGGTGCTGGTCCAGTCGAGCGTCCGGTACGGCCGACCCTGCGCGATGGGTTCGGGCCGGCGCACGATCACGCCTTCGCTCTCCAGGATGTGCGCGAACTCGTCGAGCTCCGCCGCCGCGGCCGCGACCTGCTCCGGAGGGAAGGGCCGGCCGGCCATCCGGCGGAACGTCTCGTGCTGATCGGCCGGCAACACCGGGGGGAGGGCGAGGTGCCAGCCCGGAAAACAGGCTCCGTCGACGATACCGACGATCACCTCCTCCAACGGGTCCCATTCGGTGTACGAACGCACAGGACTCCGCGATGCGGATGGGTGGGGCAACGGTTTCTCCTGACCGTGGGTGGCAGTTCCCGGTTGAGCGGTGAACCCGCGGACCAGGCCGCTCGACAAGTGTGGTTCGGGGTCCGGCGGCGGCACCATGGGACCTTGGTCCCGCAGACCGCCCGGGCCCGGGTGCGGGAGGCTCGGCTCACTAGAGCAGAGGGAGACCGAGCCATGGATTCCCTACTCCAGCGACGTCGTCTGGAAGACATGGTGGACACCGACACCATCTACTTCGAGGCAGGTGCCGAATCACTGCGAGGCAACGGTTTCACCCTGGTCCGAGCCCCCGGTCTCGAACACCTCGCCGCGGGCTGCCTCGCCATTCGCGTCGACCTCTCCGCCACGGCGGCGAGCGCGCGTCGGTGGCGGCTCGAATTCGAGAACGCCGTTCGAACCGCGGGCGGACACCGCTATCGGCTCTACCTGACCGGCCGATCGCCCGCCCTCGAGACCGAACTGCTCACCCACGGATATGTGCAGCGCTTCGAGTCGATGCTCGTTCGCGACCCCGAACGCACGCCACGAGGCAGTGCCCCGGTCCGGCTGCGGGAGATCGCGTCGGCAGCGGACTGGGCCGAGAAGGTGCGCATCGACAGCGAATCCACCCACGCCCCCGACGGTCACCACGTCGACGCACGGTCATGGGCGGAATTCGAGCGCAGGAAGTGGCAGAGCGGCATCCTCCACTACTTCATGATCAACGGCGCGAACCGGACCTACGGGACGGTAGGGATCGTACGTTCGGACACCATCGTCCGAGTCAAGAACCTGCTCCTCCACCCCAGTTGGCGAGGGATGGGGATCGCCACCGAAGTCGCACTGGCCGTCCATGCCGACGCCTCCGCGACCGGAATACCCGCCGGCCTCTTCGCAGCCGCCGGGGGCATCGCTGAACGCGCATACCGGCGAGCCGGCTTCCGGCAGATAGGAACCGTCTCCGAGTTCATCCGGGAACCGAGCGGGCAGAACTCCACCGGAACTCCCCACAACTGATCGGAAAGGGAGATCATGAGCGTCAATCCGTTCGACGACGAGGACGGTCGCTTCTGCGTGCTCGTGAACGAGGAGGGGCAGCATTCCTTGTGGCCGGTTTCCCTACCGGCGCCCTCCGGTTGGAGCATCGTGTTCGGTGAAGACAGCCGACCGGCGTGCCTGGACTACATCGAGCGGCATTGGGTGGACATGAGGCCGAGGAGCCTCCAGGTCGCCATGACGGAGGACAGCGCTCCGTGAAGTTCACGGTCGACCCGTTCACCGGCCGGCCGTCGATCGGCGCAGCAGCTTCTTGTCGGGCTTGCCCGCGTCGGTCAGCGGGAGTCGCTCCACCAGGTGCACCTGGTGCGGCGCGTACATGGCCCCCAGTTCGGCCGTGACGAAGGCGCGCACCTGTTCCGGTGTGACACCGCGCCCCCAGCGCGCCACGACGGCGGCGTGCACCCGTTCCACCTCGTCCACGTCGGGAACGGCGAACACCGCGGCCTGGGCGATCGCCGGGTGTCGCACCAACACCTCCTCCAACTCGGCCGGGTACACGTACCCGCCGACCACGATCACCACGTCCTCCATCCGCCCGCGCAGGTGCAGGTAGCCCCGCTCGTCGAAGTAGCCGACGTCCCCGGTGCGCACCTCGCCGCCGCGCCACACCCGCGCGGTCAGCTCCGGGTTGCGCCAGTACCCCTTCGCGGCCGTCGACGACCGCACGCAGACCTCCCCCTCCCGGCCGGTGGGCAACTCGTTGCCGTCCTCGTCGCGGATCGTCACCCGCGCTCCGGGGACCGGGCGTCCGACGGTGGCGAGCAGTTCCGGTTCCAGGTGCTCCTGAGCCGACAGTTCGCAGATCACGCTCGCCTCGTTCTGCGAGTACACCTGCACCAGCACAGGACCGAAGAGTCCGAGCGCCTGCGCGATCTTGGTCGGTGACGCGGAGGAGCCGCCGTAGCTGACCGAGCGCAGGCTGGACAGGTCGTGGTCGCCGGCTGTCGGGTGGTCAACGACCTGGTACAGCAACGGTGGCAGCAGGTGCAGCTCGGTCACCCGGTGCGCGGCGACGTCGGCGAGCACCTTCGCGGGGTCGAAACCCCGGTGCAGCACCAGTCGACCACCGAGGCCGAGCACCATCTCGGCGGACAGGCCGCCGGCGTGCGACAGAGGCATGCAGAGCAGCAGCACCATGTCCGCGTCGACCACCGTGCTCATGAGGTCGTAGAGGCTTGATTGAGTCGCGTAGGTGACCTGGACCCTCTTGGGGTTCCCGGTCGTGCCGCCCGTGTGCCGGATGTAGCAGACGTCGTCGGCGTCCACCTCGGTCGGGGTGACCGGATCGCCGGGAGCCTTGTCCGCCAACGCGAGCATGTCCTCTCCCGGCCCGATCGAGCCGAGGCCGAGCACCGTGGCGACCGGCGCTCGTTCGAGCACCTCCGCGGCCCGCCCGGCCAGCGCGGAGTCCACCACGAGCACGTCGGTGTCCACGGCGGCGACGATGGTCGCCTGCACGGCCGCCGCCAGACCGTTGTAGAGGTACGTGGTCCGCGCGCCGAGCAGGTTCGCCGCGTACTTGGCAGCCATGATCTCGACCCGGTTGTCGGACAGCAGGGTCACGCTCGATCCTCGCCGCACCCCCTTCGCCGCCAACACGTGCGCGAACCGGTGGATCAGGGCCGACAGGTCACCACGGCGGAACGTGGTCCCGTCGGGCTGGTGGCAGGCGATCCGCTCGGGTTGCCTGTCGAGGCTGTCCAGGACCCTGTGCGTGTAGTTGTGGCTCACCGTCGGTCGAGCCACAGGGTCCAGGGACGTACTTCCTTGATGCGCAGGACCCCGTTCAGGGCCCACGGGTCCTCGGCGAAGATGGACCGCACCTCGTCCTCGTCGGCCGCCACCACGGCGAGGAGTCCGACGTCCTCACCGCCGCCGTCACCGATCGGACCGCCGAGGATGATGACATCACGGTCGAAGAGGTCATCGGCGAAGTCCGAGTGCCCGTCCCATTCGCGTTGCTCCCGGATGCCCCGGGCGTACTCCCAGTGGGGTCCCTTCGCTGTCGTCACGGCGAAGACGGTCACGTTGTCTCCTTGTCCTGGTCACGGAGGTCGGCCATCACCTGGGCCGCAGTCCACCGTGCACCTTCCGATGGGCGTACGGATCGATCCCGAAGGACTTCAGCGGCAGCACGATGGTCTTGATCTCACCTTGGACGATCTGCGAGAGGAAAGGGGAGGCCGCGATCGTCCGCCGACAGACCTCCCTCGCGATCGCCCGGATCTCCTCACGATTTCGACTGATCCGGAACAAGGTCACGTACAGGCGGTCCCGCATGACCTGGACGTGCACGTCCTCGATCGAATCCTCGGGCGTCGCCACGGCCCAAAGCGCCTCCGCAGTGGCGCTCTCCAGTGCGGCTTCGTCAGCGTGCGGGCCGCGAAGCCGCAGCACCACCGTCGCGTGGTTCACGAAAGGTCGTCTTCCATTGAAACACCACACCTGTTCCGTTGCCGCTGCCCTGGAACGCGGAACCGGCCCTCGGTGGAGAGCCTAGATCGGCAAGGCGAGCAGCTGCTTGACCGACCTTGCGCAGTCCATGTCGAATATTGCGCTGTTCAGGGCCGACCGGGCGGAGGCCGATCAGCACGCCGTATCGGGCTCCTGATGCCCTGACGCGCTCGCGCCCTCCCGCCGGACCCGTTTCCGGTACTGCGACGGCGAGCACCCCACCCACTTGCGGAACACCCTGGCGAAGTGTTCCGGGCTCTGGAAGCCGCACCGCTTGCCGACCTGCGACACCGGCTCGTCGTCGGCCACGAGTTGGTACCGCGCCGCGTCCACCCGCAGCCTGATCAGGTACTGCAACGGCGTCTCCCCGACGGACTCGGAGAACCGGCGCAAGAAGTGGTACCGGCTGACCGCGGCCAGCTCCGCCAGTCGGTCCAGGGTGATGTTCTCCCGCAGGTTCTCCTTCATGTAGGCGATCACCTCCGCGAGCTGGTCGAGTTTCAGGCCCCCGGTGCCCTGGTGTTCCGCGGTCCGCGGCGCGAGCAGGTAGTTCGCCAGGTACCGGGACGCGCTGACCGCGTAGTCCTCCCCCGCTCCCAGCTCACGCGCGTGGACGAGCACGGACACCATCGACGCCAGGTGCAGGTCCAGGTGCTTGAGCGCGTGCGGCCTCAGCGCCTCCTCGACGGACGTGGGGTGTGCTCGTGCGACGTCCTGGAAGATCGTCGTGGGGAGCTGGGCGCAGGCGAGCTCGAAGGGCGGGTTCCCCGGCGGCAGCCGGCGGATCCGGACCGGCTCACCCGGTGCGATCCGGCAGACCTCGCCCGGCACCAGGGTGACGCGTCGCCTGCCGCCCCCGTCCCGGGCTTCGACCTGGCACGACCCGCGCAACGGGGTGATGATGGCGAACC
>NZ_JBFAAX010000294.1:0-7346 GCF_040639995.1 Actinosynnema sp. NPDC023658
GGCGGGGGTGGCGCGGGTCGGGCGGGGTGGGGTGGCGCGGGCGGGTGGGGGTCGGGTGGTGCGGCATGATGAGGCCGTGCGCGAGACGACGGCGAGCCCGTGACCGGCGGTTACCTGAAGGGTCGCATCCGCCGCGAGGACATCATCACGGCGGCGGTCGCGGTTTACGGGGAGGCCGGGTACCACGGGTCGTCGTTGCGGGAGATCGCCAAGCGCGCCGGGATCACGCACGCCGGGTTGCTGTACTACTTCCCGACCAAGGAAGCGCTGCTCGCCGCGGTGCTGGAGCGTCGTGACGCGGAGGACGCCGAGCGCGAGCAGCTCCAAGCCGCGCCCGGCCTGGAGGTGTTGCGGCACTTCGTGGCCCTGGCCGAGCACAACGTCCGCCACCCCGGCATCGTCGACCTCTACTCGCGCCTCGCCGCCGAGGCCATCGCCGCGGACCACCCCGCCCACGCCTACTTCGTCCGCCACTACCGGGCGGCGCGGGAAGGGGTGGTCGGGTCGTTCCGCGCCCTCGCGGATCGGGGCGAGCTGCGCCCGGGTCTCGACCCGGCGACCGCGGCGCTGACGTTCATCGCGCTGATGGACGGCCTGCAGGTGCAGTGGCTGACCACGCCCGACGAGGTGGACGTGGTCGGCTCACTGCGGTGCTACCTGGAGAACGTCCTCACCGTCCCGCTCGACCCGGCGGCCCAGCTCGACCCGGCCGTTCCGCTCGACTGAACGGCCGCCTCGGGAAACGCCCCCAGGCGGCCGGCGGCTGGAGCCCTCACCGCACCCCGCCAGCGGTGAGGGCGTACGGGTCCCAGTCGACCGGCAGGGTGGGCGGCGGCTCGACCGTGCTGCCCACGTCCACCGGTTGCCCGCCCGCGATGGACTCCTCGATCGCCAGCATCGCGTCGAGCACGTGGAACGCCACCCGGCCCGACGCGCGTTCCGGCTCCCCCGCCGCGATCGCCCGCGCCAGCTCCAGCACGCCCGTGCCGCGGGTCGCCTGATGTCCTTGCGGCGCAAGGGTTTCCACGCCGTCCGGTCCGCCGAGCAGGTGCAGCGCGGTCTCGCCGTCGAACCGGTTGGGGTCCGGCAGCACGGCCGTCCCGAGCGTCCCGGTCACCTCCACGAACCCCGTGCGCGCCAACGCCGAGTCGAAGCTGAACACCACCTGCGCGGACCCGCCGCGCTCGAACTCGACCAACGCGCCCACGGTGGTCGGCACGGTCACCGGGAACTCCACCCCGGCCCGCGGTCCCGAGCCGATCACCCGCGTGTCCCGCGCCCGGCTGCCGGTGGCGGTGACCCGGCGGATCGGGCCGAGCAGGTGCACCAGTCCCGTCAGGTAGTACGGCCCCATGTCGAGCAACGGCCCGCCGCCCGCCTGGAACAGGAACTCGGGCGCGGGGTGCCAGCTCTCCGGTCCCGGCACCTGGAACAGGGCCAGGGCGGTGCGCGGCTCACCGATCCGACCGGCGTCGACGGCCCGCCGCGCGGTCTGCCAGCCGGCGCCCAGCACCGTGTCCGGCGCGCACGCGACCCGCAGCCCCCGTTCCCCGGCGCGGTCGAGGAGTGCGCGGGCGCCGGCGCGGTCCAGACCGAGCGGCTTCTCCAGCCACACGTGCTTGCCGGCGTCGAGCGCGGCCAGCCCGACCTCGACGTGCGCGGCCGGGACGGTCAGGTTGACCACCAGCCCGATGTCCGGGTCGGCCAGCAGCTCGCCCACGCCGCACGAGCGGGGCACGCCGTGGCGGGCGGCCTGCGCCGCCGCACGCGCCGGGTCGAGGTCCGCGACGGCCGACACCCGCACGTCCGGGAACGCGGTCAGGTTGCGCAGGTACTCCTCGCTGATGACCCCCGCGCCGACGACACCCACGCCGAGCGGCGCGCTCATGCCCCGACCCCGGAGAGGAACGCGTGGCTCGCGGCGATGCCGGCGAACACGTCCCCGTCGTAGGCGTCGAACTCGACCACGTGCAACGCGTCCGGCGCGGCGGCCAGCACCTCGGCCACCGGCACGCGTCCCCGTCCGGCGGGCACCTGACCGGAGCCGTCCCGCGCGAGGTCGCCGTCCTTGACGTGGATCGCGTGCACCCGCGACCCGAGGCGGCGCAGCAGGGCGGGCGCGTCCTCGCCGCCGACGGTCGCCCAGTAGGTGTCGACCTCCAGCAGCACCTCGGGGTCGAGCTGGTCGGCCAGCACCTCGAACGCGCTGCGGCCGTCGATCCGGGACGCCAACTCCCACCAGTGGTTGTGGTAGCCGACGCGCAGGCCGTGCTCGGCGGCGGCCGCGGCGGCGGCGTTCAGCGCGGACGCGGTGGCGGCGACGTCCGCCGGGTCGTGCCACTTCTCCGCCTCGACGTGCGGGTCGATGACGACCTCGATGCCGCAGTCGACCGCGGCGGCGAAGACGGCGTGCTGGTCGACGCCGAGGAGCCGGGCGTGGGCGGTCGGCGCGGTGAGGCCGTGCTCGGGCAGCGCGGTGCGCAGCACGTCGGCGAACTCGACGAAGCCGTAGGGCTCGACGCGGGTGAAGCCGATGGCGGCGAGCCGCCGGAGGGTGTCGGAGGGGTCGGCCGCGAACGCGTCGCGGACGGAGTACAGCTGCACGGACGTTCTGCTCATCCCGGCTCCTGACGTCGATGTCGGCGCACTGTGGAAGCGCTCCCATGATTTCTACCACTTGGTAGAAATTCGCACCAGATCCCCGCGCGACCCGCCCCAAGCCGGACTTACGTGAGGCTCCAGGGCCGGTGGCATGAACGGGAAGGGGCACGACGACGAGCCGCGCCGGGGCGTCGGCGCGGTGGCCCGGATCGCGGTGACGTGCCAGCCGACACGTCCGACCCTGAACCGCTCACGCGGGTGCTCGCCGGGCACTTGGAGCAGCTGGACGAGCAGGCGAGCCGGTGGGGGGAAGAGTTGGGCGGGGAGAGTCGGTCAGCGGGCGCGGCGGGTGGCGTGGGCGACCAGGTCGGACAGCGACGCCTTGGCGGCCGGGGCCATGGACGAGGAGCGCAGCGCGCTCAACGCCCGCTCGGCGCGGATGGTGATCAGTCGTTCCACCCGCTCGGCGGCCCCGGTGGCGACCACGACGTCCCGCAGGCGCTCGGCTCGCTCCTCGTCGAGGTCCGGGTCGCCGTGGAGGGCCGAGATGACCTCGCGCTGCTCCGGGGTGGCCTGCTGCCTCGCCAGCGCCATCAGCACGGTGGGCTTGCCGGCGCGCAGGTCGTCCAGGTCCGGCTTGCCGGTCACGCCGGGGTCACCGAACACGCCGAGCAGGTCGTCGCGGAGCTGGAACGCCTCACCGACCGGCCTGCCGTAAGCGCCGCACGCCCTCATCAGCGCCGCGTCGCCGCCGGCCAGGGCCGCACCGATGCGCAGCGGCAGGTCCACCGTGTACCGGGCGGTCTTGAGGCGGGTCATCCGCCACGCCGACCGCACCGGGTCCGCGGTGGACCTCGGGTCGCCGCCCAGGTCCAGGTACTGCCCGGCGATCAGCTCGGTGCGCATGGTGTGCAGCAGCGCCCGGACCTCTCGCCACCGCGGCGGGTCGACCTCCACCCGGTCCAGCAGCTCGTCGGTCCACGCGAAGCACATGTCGCCCACGAGGATGGCGAGGTTCATGCCGAACCGCTCGGCCGCGACGCCGTCGTCCTCGCGGGAACCGGCGAAGTGCTCGGCGAGCAGCCGGTGCACGGTCGGCCGGCCGCGCCGCATCGCGGAGCGGTCCATGATGTCGTCGTGCACCAGCGCGAAGGTGTGGAACATCTCCAGCGCGGCACCGGTCCACACCACCGCGCGGTCGTCGGGCGAACCGCCCGCGGCGAGGAAGCCGCAGTGGCAGAACAGCGGGCGCAATCGCTTGCCACCGGCCACGAACCCGCGCAGCACCTCCACCAGGGGCGGCAGGCAGGGGTCCGGCGCGGTGCCCGCCTTCCCGGCCAGGAACCGGTCGAGCGTCGCGTCCACCTCCGCGCGGACCTCCGCGAGATCGCCGCGGACGGCGTCGATGACTGTCATGGTTCCTCCACTGGCGCGAACGGGACCGGGGTCCGGACAGGACGGAGTGGGGAAGGGGGAAGGGTCGGCGGCCACGGTCACTTCCCGTGATCGACGTGGTCACCTCCCGGCGCTGTCGAAGCTAACACCGCCGGGGCGGAACCGGCGGTCGAGGACGCTCACCGACCCGATCGGGGAACCGTCGACGCCGCCGACCTGCGGCTGCCACGCCGACACCGCTCGTTCGGCGTGCGTGGCGACGGCTCCGACGACGCTGAGGAGCACCGCTTCCCGTTCGCCGTGGAAGCACACGCACACTTCCGCGTGACACCCGGTCCGGTCGGGGCGTTCGCGTCCCGGGTCAGCGGCGGGTGGCCGCGAACACCCTCGCCAGGTGACGTTCCACCACCGGCACCACCTCGGCCACCGGGACCGGACGGCCGAGCTCGGCGGCCAGCGAGGTGACGCCGGCGTCCTCGATGCCGCACGGCACGATCCGGTCGAACGCGGTCAGGTCCGGGTCGCAGTTGAGGCCGAACCCGTGCAGGCTGGTGCACCGCTCGATGCGCACGCCGATCGCGGCGATCTTGCGGTGCCGCCCGTGCTCGCGGGCAGCAGACGGGAGCACAGACGGCTGGAGTGCACCAGGCGGGAGGACGCCCGCACCCGACGGCGGCACGTCCGGCGCGGGAGGCTCGTCACCCAGCACCCACACGCCGCTGCGGCCGGCGAGCCGGGCCGTGTCGACGCCGAACTCGGCGCACGTCCCGATCAGCGCGTCCTCCAGCTTGCGGACGTGGCCGACGGAGTCGAGCGGCACCGGCAGCTTCACCACGGGGTAGCCGACGAGCTGGCCGGGGCCGTGCCAGGTGATCTCACCGCCGCGGTCGACGGCCAGCACCGGCGTGTCGTCGACCGGGAACGCGGTGGCCTTGGTGCGCTTGCCCGCGGTGTAGACCGGCGGGTGCTCCTGGAGCACGCACACGTCCGTGATGTCGTCGGTGACGCGCAACGCGTGCAGCCGCCGCTGCTCGGCGTACGCCTGCTCGTACGGCACCGCGTCCGGGCCGAACCCGGCGTGCACGAAGCGCATCGGACCGTCCACCACGCCGTCGAGTCTAGGCGCGCTCACGGCCGCAGGTCGGCGGCGGCGCGGGAGGTCGTGACCACCCGGCCGACCGTCATCACCACGTGCCCGTCGACCTCGGACCGCCCGGTGAACACCACCGCGTCGCCGCGGGCGTCCAGGACGCGCACCGAGTGCCGGACCACGCACCCCGGCGTGACCGGGCGGTGGAACGCGACGTCGGACATCGCGCCGAACAGGACCACCCGGTCGCGGTCCGGCCGGTCCCACGACGCCAGCAGCACCGCCGCCTGGCACCACGACTCCACCAGCAACGTCGACGGGTAGTCGTCCGGTGCGCCGGGGGCGAGGTCGGCGTAGCAGGGTTCGTTGGCGCTGACCGCTTTGAGCGCGGTCAACGACTCCCCCGGCGTCACGTCCTCCACCCGGTCGACCAGCAGCACCGGGTAGCGGTGCGGCAGCACCCGGAGGATGTCGGAGGTCGTCATCACGTCACACCGCCTCGTACCGCAGCGTGATCCGGGCGACCACGCCGTCCGCGTCGCTCACCACGGCGGCGCAGCGGGAGTCGTCCCGGGTCAGCCGGGCGGTGAGCACCGCGCCGGGGAACACCGGGCGCAGGAACCGGCACGACTCGACCCCGACCAGCCTCGACGGCCGGTCGACGGTCGCGGCCCGGTGGGCGAACTCGACCAGCCGGACGCCGGGAAGGATCGGCAGGCCCGGGAAGTGGCCCGCGAACACCGGGTCGTCCGCCGCGACCACCAGTCGGGCGACGGTGGTGGTCCCGGAGCGTTCCAGCACCTCGACCGGTGCGCCGAGCGGGCGCACCGGTCAGCCCTCGCCCAACGTGCCGAGGTCGGCCGCGGCGTCCGGCCAGATCAGTGTCACCGCGCCCCAGGTGAGGCCGCCGCCGAAGGCCACCGCGAGCACCCGGTCGCCCGCGTCGAGCCGACCGGCCGCGGCGGCGTCGGCCAGCAGCACGGGGATGGACGCGGCGGCGGTGTTGCCGACCGCGTCGAGGTCCGACAGCACCCTCGACGCGTCGATGCCGACGCGCTGCGCCACCGCGTCGCAGATGCGCCGGTTCGCCTGGTGCGGCGCCAGGTGGTCGACGTCGTCGGGGCCGAGACCGGAGCGCTCCAACGCGTCCAGCGCGACGTCCGACATGCGTTCCACCGCCTGCCGGAACACCTCCTTGCCGCGCATCCGGAAGTAGGCCTCGCCCGCCGGGACCTGGATGAGGTCGGCGCCCGTGCCGTCGCTGCCGAGCACGCACGGCCCGATCGCGCCCGGCTCGTCACCGCCCCGCCCCGCGCCGACGACCACCGCGCCCGCGCCGTCGCCGAAGATCTCCGCGGTGCCGCGGTCGGCCGGGTCGAGGATGGTGGAGAACGTCTCGGCGGCGATCAGCAGCACCGTCCGCGCCGCGCCGCTCGCGATCAGGCCCACCGCGTTGGCCAGCCCGTACAGGAACCCGGTGCACACCGCGGCGACGTCGTGCGCGGGCACGCCGACCAGGCCGAGCCGGGCGGCCACGTCCGGTGCGACGGCCGGGCACGAGCGGTCCGGCGTGGTCGTGGCGACGATCACCGCGTCCACTGTGGACGTCCCGGCGGAGCGCAGGGCCCGCGCGCCCGCGTCCGCGGCGAGGTCCGAAGTGGACGTCCCGGGGTCGACCCACCTGCGCGCGCCGATGCCGGTGCGCGACCGGATCCACTCGTCGGAGGTGTCCAGGCCGGCGGCCAGGTCGTCGTTGGTGACGACCCGGCGCGGCAGGCTCGCGCCCACCCCCAGGATCACCGCACCGCGGTAGGTCATCGTCGTCCCTCCCGGCTCACGCCTTGGCGATGGCGAGCACCGCGTTCTGGCCGCCGAACCCGAACGAGTTGCTCAGCGCGAGGTCGACCGCGCGCGGCCCGGCGGTGGTCGCCACGTCGAGGTCCAGCCGCGGGTCCAGCGCGTCGAGGTTCGCGGTCGGCGGCACGACGCCCTGCTCCACGGCGAGCACCGTGAACACCGCCTCCGCCGCGCCGGCCGCGCCCAGCATGTGCCCGGTCACGCCCTTGGTGGAGGTGACCAGTGGCCGCGACGGCAGCAGCCGCGCCAGCACCCGCCCCTCCACCAGGTCGTTGAGCTGCGTCGACGTGCCGTGCGCGTTGACGTGCCCGACGTCCGCCGGTGCCGCCCCCGCGTCGGCCAGCGCCGCCCGCACGGCCGCCGTGACGCCTCGTCCCTCGGGGTCGGGGTTGGTGATGTGGTG
>NZ_JBFAAX010000295.1:0-7333 GCF_040639995.1 Actinosynnema sp. NPDC023658
GCTGCTCGTGCTCGCCGGCACCGGCGGGCTGGCCGACGAGATCGCGGGCGGCGAGGTCCGCGAGACCACGGCCGGTGAGGCTCCGAAGGCCGAGGTCGGTGCGACCGCGGTCGGCAGGGGCCAGGACGACGCCGTCGAGGCCGGCCCGCCGCCCGACGCCCTTCCACCCGCCGCCCCGGCACCCTCCGCCCCGACACCCGCTGCCCCGACACCCGCCGCCCCGGCACCCGCCGCCCCGACACCCGCCGTCCCGCCCGAGAGCCGCAACGACGACCTCGCCGTGCTGGTGCGCAGCGGTCAGGTGGCGGTCGTGCACCTGGACGAGGGCGCGGACAAGGTCGTGGCCGTGCTGCGGCGCGTGCTGGGCAACCGGCCCGGCGCGAAGCTGCACGCCGACGTGCCGCCGCCCGCCGTGTGGCCGCGAGCGCGGTTCCGCGCGCCCGACCCGCGCCCCGTGATCGACCCCGGCTACGTGCTCGACTACCCGCTGCTGGCCGACGCGATCCACGAGGCCAACCAGGTGGTCGCGCCCGCGCTGCACGAGTGCGAGGTCGCCGCCCTCCGGTCGCGGGAACGCGCCCGGCTCCTGGTGGTGCTCGCCATCGCCGCCGGCTTCGGCACGACGGTCTTCGCCGCGCTGCAGGTCTGGCTGCGGGACGCGCCGTGGCCCGGCGTGCTGCTCGCCGTGTCCGGAGCGGCCGCGGCGGTGCTCGCGGTCGTCGCCCGCAGCGGCGAGGACCCCGACGCCCGCGTCCGCGCCGAGCAGCTGCGCGCCCTGTACTTCGACCACCTCGCCGCACCACCGGCCGTCGACGACGCGGAGCGCGAAGAGCGCTCACGCGAGCTGGCGACGGCCGTGGCGCGCTACCGCCACGAATCGGTGAGCCGCTCATGACCCCCGTCGGAACGTCGGCCCGGCCGACGCTGGTGGACGACCACCGCGAGCAGTTCCTCCGCGCCTACCTGCGCCACCGGGTCGGGGAGCGCCTCGCCGGCTTCGAGCAGGCCCAGGCCCGCTACACCGCGGCCCGCCGCTGGACCTCCGTCCTGACCGTGCTGCTGTTCACCGCCGCGGCGGCGCTGGGCGCGGTGGCCGTGGCCGACGCCGGGCGACGAGCGCCGTGGGCGTTCCTGGCCACCGTCGCGGCGGCGCTGGCCACGGCGATCACCGTCTACGAGGCCGCGTTCTCGTTCCGCTCCCTGTCGCGCCGGTCCGCGAACGGGGTGGCGCTGCTGCACCTGCTCCAGGCGCACGGCGCACCGGAGGGCGAGGACGGCGTCAACGCCTTCCGCACCGAGGTCGAAAGCGTGCTGCGGCACGCCGACCAGTGACCGGGCGACCCCGCCGCTCCGGCTGAGCCACCACCGGGGGAGCGCGGCATCGGGCGGATCGCGCACCCGGCGCCGTCGCGGGACGAGCTGGTGCCCGGTTTCGCGTTCCCGAAGGACGGGCGGGCCGCCCCGGTGACCTCGCAGCCGGCCGGGTTCCACCCGCCCACCCCGTCCGACCTGCGGTATGACCGGATCGGGTGCGCGCTGACCGAGGTCGACGAGGACGAGCCGACCGAACTCGTCGTGGAGGCGTGGCGAATGCGCGTGCCCGAGCGTGTGGCCGCCGCGCACCCCGGTCTATAGATTCTCGCGACAGGCCGATCGGTGGGAGTGGTTCTCGCCCCGGTGTGCCGTGGCGACGACGATCTCCGGCGGTGACGCCCGAGCGTCCGCCGGTCACGACGTCGGAGTCGGTCGGCGCCTGGGAGAGCACCGTGGAACACGTGGAGCCCGTGGAGCCCGTAGCCGACGTGGGGCGGTAGGCGTGGAGATCCGCCGGCGCGACCCGGCCGAGCTGGTCCGCGGCAGCGGGCTGGTGGCCCGCAGGCTGATGCCGTGGCCGCTGGTGAACGCGCCGTTCGACGGCTCGTGGTGCGTGGTGCAGCCCGGTGCCGCGTCGAGCACGCACGCCCACCGCGAGCACGAGGTGTGGGTGGCCGTGTCCGGTGCGGCGGAGATCGTCACCGAGGACGGCCGGGTGCCGTTCGCGGCCGGCGACATCGTCCACTTCCGACCGTACGAGGAGCACCAGCTCGTCAACGACGGCGAGGTGGACTTCCAGTTCTTCGCCGCCTGGTGGGACGTGGAGATGGCGGAGCGCTTCAGCGCCCGCGACGAAGACGGCCGCTGAGCCGGCGCGCGGCGGAACCAGGCGGAACACCCGTCACAGGCCCGTCAGACGCCGATGCGCTGTGGGACGGGTCCGGGTGGCACACCCACGGCCCGGACCGTCCCGTGCGCGCCGCCCGGCCTCCGGGACGTCAGCTGGCGGCCACGGTCAGCCCGGTGGCGGCGAGCTTGGCCGTCCGCGGACCGTGCGCCCGGATCCGCTCCTGGTAGGCGCGCAGCAGCGCGGCGTGGATGTCGTCGACGTACTCGGCCGCCGCGCAGTCCCGCCGCCACACCACGGTCACCCGCCGGTGCACGGGATTGCCCACGACCGGTTTCAACAGCACCCCCGGCAGGTCCTGACCGGTCGGGAAGAAGCACGCCACGATGTGCGCCGAGCGCACCAGTTCCGCGGCCGACGCCGGGTCCACGCCGAAATGCGCGCAGCGCGGGGTGAACCCGACCGCCTCGCACGCCAGGTGCAGGTTCAGCCGCCCGCCGCCGTAGCTCTCGTCCGGCACCGCCCATTCCTCGTCGGCCAGTTCGGACAGCCGAATCTCGTTCCGCGCCGACAACCGGTGCCCGGCCGCTATTCCGACCAGCATCGGTTCCGTCACGAGGGTCCGGCAGTCCACCTGTTCGGGAATCCGCAGTGGACTCTGGGGGAATTCCGTCACGACCGCGAGGTCCAGCTTGCCGGCGCGGACCAGTTCGAGCACCGCGTCGCTGGTCCGCTCGATGTGGGTGGTCTGCGGGTGCGTCGGCAGCAACGAGCGCACCACCCCGACCAGCAGCGGTGTCACCGAACCGGCCACGCCGCCGAGCCGGATGCCGGTCACGTCGCTCTCCGCGGCCAGCGTGCGCGCGGTGACGAGCAGGTCGTCGAACCGTTCCACCAGGTCACGTGACCGCAGCACGACGTGGCGACCGAGTTCGGTCAGCTCGACGCCGTCGGTGCGCCGCAGGAACAACGGACCACCGAACCCCCGTTCGATCCGGCGCAGCTGCGCGGTCAGACCGGCCTGGGCGATCTTCAGCAGTGAGGCGGCTCGGCTGATGCTGCCCGCTTCCGCCACGGTCAGCACGACGTGGAGGTGCCTGAGCTCCATGTTCACTGCGGCAGCCTAGGGCAATCGAACAGCCCGAACACCGACCGTGCGTGTGGCGAAGCAGGCGACTCTGCGTCGAGAAGATCTTGGTCCGTTGCTCCAACAGGTGCATAACTGGCGAGTTATCGCCACCTCACACCTACCGCCGCGCTCACCGGTTCCCCCACCCTGCTGAATGGCTGTCGCCGATTCCCGGGGAGGTGTGAGCGACATGAAGAAAGCGTTGCGCCTGCGACGCCTTTCCCGTCCGCGCGACGACAGGTACCTCTTCGTCCCGCTCGACCACAGCGTCTCGGACGGACCGGTGGTGCCGCGCGACCGGTGGCACGAGCTCATCGACTCGGTCGTCGTCGGCGGGGCCGACGCCATCATCGTCCACAAAGGCCGGGTCCGCACGATCGACGCGGACGTGCTCGCCGGCTGCGCGCTGGTCGTCCACCTCAGCGCGGGCACCGCGCACGCCGCCGACACCAACGCCAAGGTGCTGGTCGGGGAGGTCGACGAGGCGCTGCGGCTGGGCGCCGACGCGGTGAGCGTGCACGTCAACATCGGCTCGGACACCGAGGAGCGCCAGCTCGTCGACTTCGGCGTGGTCGCCAAGGCCTGCGACGACTGGAACGTGCCGCTGATCGCCATGGTCTACCCGCGCGGTCCGCGCATCGCGGACCCGAACGACCCCGGGTTGCTGGCGCACGTGGTCAACATCGCGGTCGACCTCGGCGCCGACATCGTCAAGACCAACCTCGCGCGGCCCACCGAGCGGATGGCCGACGTCATCGCCAGCTGCCCGATCCCGGTGCTCGTCGCGGGCGGTCCGGCGACCGGCGGCAGCGTCGTCGACCACGCCCGCACCGCGATGGCGGTCGGCTGCGCGGGCCTCGCCGTGGGCCGCCGCGTGTTCACCGCGCCCGCGCCGATGTCGCTGGTGGCGGAGCTGGCCTCGATCGTCCACGACGACACCGAATCGGACCTGGTCCGCGCCATGACGGGCGTCGTGGCCTCGTCATGACCACGTCGACCGCGGCCGCGGCCCGCCACCGGACCGGCGGCGCCGCGGCCGTCGCCCGCCGACCGGGCTCTCACCCCTTGGAGAACCGTTGAAGTTCGCCTGGATCGACCTCCGCACCGTCCCCGAGGCGCACCGCGAAGCCGTGGTGGACGCCGCCGTGCACGCCCGGCTCGCCGGTGTCGTGTCCGACGACCCGGCGCTGCTGGACGCGTTGCCGCCCACGATCACGCGGGTGCTCGTCGCCGACGCGGCGGTCGACAGCCCGCACCTGGTCACGGTGGTCGTGGACGACCAGGACGCGCTGGAGCGGCTCACCACCGACGCCGCGTTCGTGGAGGTCCGCGACGACCGCACGCTCAAGCTCGCGTGCGCCGCGGCGGTGCGGCTGGGGCACACCGTGGTCGCGTTCACCGATCCGACGAAGATCCCGCTGGAGATCGTCATCGCCGCCGCCGACGGCGCACCCGGCAAGCTGGTCACCGTCGTGGCCGACCTCGAAGAGGCCGCGATCGTGCTGGACGTGCTGGAGCACGGCTCGGACGGCGTGCTCATGGCGCCGCGCGACGCCAACGACGTGTTCAAGCTGGCCAGGCTGCTGGAGGCCACCACCCCGCCGCTGAACCTCACCACGCTCACCGTCGAGGGCATCACCCACAACGGCCTGGGCGACCGGGTCTGCGTGGACACCGCCTCGCACTTCAAGGAGGACGAGGGCATCCTCGTCGGCTCGTTCTCCTCCGGCTTCATCCTGTGCTGCAGCGAGACCCACCCGCTGCCCTACATGCCGACCCGGCCGTTCCGGGTCAACGCCGGCGCCCTGCACTCCTACGTGCTCGGGCCGGACAACCGCACCAACTACCTGTCCGAGCTGCGCTCGGGCAGCACGGTGCTCGCCGTCAACTCCGAGGGCCGCACCCGCAAGCTCACCGTCGGCCGGGCCAAGCTCGAATCGCGCCCCATCCTGACCATCACCGCGCACTCGCCCGAGGGCGTCGAGGTGAGCCTCACCGTGCAGGACGACTGGCACGTGCGCGTGCTCGGCCCCGGCGGGAAGGTCCGCAACGTCACCGAGCTGCAACGCGGTGACGAGCTGCTCGGCTACATCGCGACCGAGCAGCGGCACGTGGGCATCCCCATCGGCGAGTTCTGCAAGGAGACCTGAGTCGAGATGCGCGAGTTCGTCACCGACCTGTTGCGCCGCCACGGCGACGACGTGCCGGTGTTCACCCACGAGCACACCGTGACCCGCGGCGCGTTGCGCGTCGCGGTCGCCGCCGAGGCGAGCCTGTTCGCCGCTTCCGGGGTGGGGGAGGGCAGCACGGTCGCGCTGCAGGTGCCCCCGAGCTTCACCCAGCTGGAAGTGGTGCTGGCGCTGTGGAGCCTCGGCGCCCGGGTGGTGTCGGCCGACCACCGGATCGGGCAGGCCGAGGTCGACGCGCTGCTCGACCGGACCCGGCCGCAGTTCGTCGTGCGCGCCTCCGGCCGGCCGGTCGGCATCTTCCGCGAGCGCTACGAGCTGGTGACCCGGCTGCGACCGGGCGGGCAGCCCGCCGCGACCCGGCACCGGCTGGTCCAGTTCACCTCCGGCTCGACCGGGCGGCGCAAGGTCGTCGGGCGCAGCACCGAGTCGGTCATCCGCGAGGTGATGAGGCTCGGGGCGTCCGAGGGCATGCCGCGGCGCGGCGAGCGGATGCTGCTGCTCAACTCGACCGCCCGCGACTTCGGCCTGATGGGTGGGCTGCTGCACGCGTTGGCCGTCGGCGTGCACCTGGTGTTCGCCGGGCGTCTGTCGGCGGAGGACGTGCTGCGGACCGCGGCGCGGCGCGAGGTCGACTTCATCACCGGCGTGCCGTTCCACTTCGAGCAGCTCGCCTCCGCCGCTGACCGGTCCGCGTTGCGCACCGTGCGCGGCGCGCTCGCGTGCGGCGAACCCGTGCCGCGCGACGTGGCCGACCGGTTCGCCGCCGCCACCGGCCTCGCGGTCGGTGAGTGCTTCAGCACCACCGAGACCGGCGCGCTGACCATGGACGTGACGGGCGAGAGCCGGCCGTCGGTCGGCAGGCCGCTGCCCGACACCACGATCCGGGTGCGGGACGGGCTGGTCGAGGTGGCGTTGGACCAGTCGCCGTACCTGGACGGCGAGAACCCCACCTGCTACCTGGACGGGTGGTTCCGGACGGGTGACCGGGGCGAGTTCGACGCGGGCGGCAACCTGCGGCTGCTGGGCCGGGCGGATCCGCGCGACGCGCTGCGCGACGGCAACGCGGAGCTGCCCCGGGTCGAGGTGACGCGGTGACCGGGACGTCCGACCCGACCGCGGGTGATCAAGGGGTGCTCGCCGGCGCGTCGTGATCGCGGTTGTGGCAGGGTGGGCGTGTGGAACAAGTCGTGCTGCTCGACGAGTCCGGTGCCGGGATCGGTGTGGCCGACAAGGCCTCCGTGCACCACGCGTCCACCCCTCTGCACCTGGCGTTCTCGTCGTACCTGTTCGACGAGGCGGGCCGGCTGCTGCTGACCAGGCGGGCCCTGCACAAGAAGACGTGGCCGGGCGTGTGGACCAACTCGTGCTGCGGCCACCCCGCGCCGGACGAGCCGATGGTGACGGCGGTGACCCGGCGGTTGGCCGACGAGCTCGGGCTGGCCGACGTGCGGCTGGACCTGGTGCTGCCCGCGTTCCGCTACCGGGCGGTGATGGAGAACGGGGTCACCGAGAACGAGATGTGCCCGGTGTTCCGCGGCCTGGTCTCCGGTGACCCGGAGCCGAACCCGGACGAGGTGGACTCGTTCGAGTGGGCCCCGTGGGCGGAGTTCGCCCCGGCCGTCCTGGCCGGCGCCCGTCCCGTCTCGCCGTGGTGCGCCCTCCAGGTGGCCGAGCTGTGGCGGCTGGGCCCGGACCCGACGGCCTGGCCGACCGGCCCGACCTCGGCCCTCCCCGCCGCCGCCCGCCTGTCCTGAACGCTCAACTCGCCCAACCCGAACGTAGGACACGCACGTTCCGGGCGTAGGACACGCGCGCGTGTCCAACCCCCACGTCACGCGTGTCCTACCTCCAGAA
>NZ_JBFAAX010000296.1:0-7305 GCF_040639995.1 Actinosynnema sp. NPDC023658
GCCACCCCGTGCCGCAGCGCCACCTGGGCGTAGGACGCGGCGTCCGCGCCGGGCAGCCGCACCCACAGCGTCTGACCGCCCTCGGCGGGCGTGAACCCCCACTCGGGCAGCTCCTCGCGCAGCCGTGCGCACAGGTGGTCGTGCTGCCGGCGCAACGCCGTCACCCGCTCGGCCCGCACGGCGGCGAAGTCCGCCAGCAGCTCCACCGCGGTGAGCTGGTCGAGCACGGCGCTGCCGAGGTCGTGCACCGCCTTGAACCGGGCCAGCCGGGCGACGAGCGCCGCGTCGGCCCGCACCCACCCGACCCGCAGCCCGCCCCACACCACCTTGCTCAACGACCCCACGGTGATCGCCTCGGGCGTGGGCGGCCGGGTCGGCGCACCGCTCAGGTCCAGCTCCGCCAGCACCTCGTCGAACACCAGCGGCACGTCACCCGCCGACCGGACCAGGCGCGCGCGCTCCAACGGGCTCATCGACGCGCCGGTCGGGTTGCGGAACACGGGCATCGCGTAGACCAGCGCGGGCCTGGACCCGCCCAGCGCGCCCGCGAGGTCGCCGGACGCCCGGACCACCGCGCCGACCTCGCGGAACAGGTCCAGCGCGCCGGGGTACGTCGGCGCCTCCACCAGCACCTCGTCACCGGGCCGCACGAGCGCGCGCGTCAGCAGGGACAGCGCCTGCTGCGCCCCGGTCGTCACCAGGATCTGCCTCGCGTCGGTCGGCACGCCCAGGGCGCGGTAGTGCGTGGCGAGGGCCGCGCGCAGCGCCGGGTGCCCCGACGGGTGGTAGCCCAGGTCCACGCCGGTCAGCCCGCCGCCTGCCCGCCGGTAGGCCTCGACCAGCCGCGCGGGCGGCGTCATCGGCCCGGCGCAGGCGAACTGGAGCACGCCGTCCGGCGGCTCCAGCAGGTTCACGAACATCGGGTTGGCGGTCTCCTCGCGGACCGCCGCCGCGCGCCCGCCCGGCGACACCCAGGTGCCGCTGCCGCGCCGCCGCGTCAACCGCCCCTCCTGCCGCAGCAGGTCGTACGCCGCGATCACGGTCGTCCGCCCGACCGCGAGGCCCGCGGCCAGCGACCGGTCCGGCGGCAGGACCGTCCCCGCGGGCAGCAGTCCCTCGTCGACCAGCTCGCGCAGCCGTGCGGCCAGCAGCAGGTACAGCGAGCCGCGGCCCGCGGACCAGCGCCCGAGCCGCCCCGCCAGGTCGTCCACGGAGATTGGCTTCATGATGAGACCAATCTAGCCGGAATTGGACCTACAACCGAACCGCTTCATGACCAACGCTCAGGTCATGCAGCCTGACACCCGCGTCGTGCACACCGAAGTCCCCGCCCTGACCAGCAGGCCCCTGTCCGTGCCGCTCTACCAGACCTCCGGGTTCTCGTTCGACGACCTCGACGCCTTTGCCGACGGCATGACCAGGCCGGACGGCGCGTTCGTGTACTCGCGGCTGGGCAACCCGACCGTCCGGGCCCTGGAGGACGCCGTCGCCGGGCTCGAAGGCGGCACGGCGGCACTCGCCACGTCGTCCGGGATGGGCGCGATCAACGCGGTGCTGCTCGCGAACCTCAAGGCCGGCGACCACGTGATCGCCCAGCGCGCGCTCTACGGCGGCACGCTCGCCTTGCTGCGCGACCTGGAGGAGCGTTGGGGCGTCGCGGTCACCTACGTCGGCGGTCACGACCCGGAGGAGGTCAGGGCGGCGCTGCGACCGCGGACCCGGGTCCTCTACCTGGAGACCATCGCCAACCCCACGGGTCACGTCAGCGACCTGCCCGCGCTCGGCGCCGCGGTGGGGCCGGACGTTCTCGTGGTCGTGGACAACACCTTCGCGTCACCGCTGCTGTGCCGCCCGATCGAGCACGGCGCGGACGTGGTCGTGCACTCGACCACCAAGTACCTCGGCGGGCACAGCGACGTGACCGGCGGCGTGGCCGTGTTCGCCGACCCCGACCGGTACCGCTCGACCTGGCACCACGCGGTCGAGCTGGGCGTCACGCCGGACCCGTTCGCGGCCTGGCTCACCATCCGCGGCCTGCGCACCCTCGCGTTGCGCGTGCGCAAGCACGAGCAGAACGCCGGGGTCCTGGCCCGCCGCCTGGCCGCGCACCCGGCGGTGCGCGTGGTGCACTGGCCCGGTCTCGACGCGCACCCCAGCCACGCCGTCGCGTCCCGCTTCCTCGACGGGTACGGCAGCGCCTTCTCGTTCGACCTGGCGGACGTCGAAAAGGGCCGGAAGTTCGTCACCGGTCTGGTGCTGGTCCGGCTCGCGCCGTCGCTGGGCGGGACGGAGACGCTGGTCCTGCACCCCGCCAGCACCTCGCACCGGCAGCTCGACGAGGACCAGTTGAACGCCAACGGCATCACCGGCGGCACGATCCGCCTGTCGGTGGGCATCGAGGACGCCGACGACCTCTGGCAGGACATCGAGCAGGCCCTGGGCCGCTGAACGCCCTGGGCCGCTGAACGCCGTGACCCGCTGAACGCGCGGGGGTGGCTGCCGAGGCGAGTCGGCAGCCACCCGTCATCGACGGTCTCCGCTCAGGTTCAGCAGGCGCCCTCGTCCCGCCAGACGGCCCACGATCCGGGCAGTCCGGGCTCGGCACCGGTCGAGTACCAGGTCGACGTCCACTTGTGCGCGTTGTGCGAGACCAGGTCGTTCGGCACGTAGGCCTGGGTCGCGCTCCAGGCGGTCAGCCCGGCGCAGCCGCCCGGCGAACCCTCCCGGACGGTCAGCGTGAACGTGGCCGAGTGCGACGCGGTCGACCCCGCGCCGGTGACCGTGACGCCGTACGTGCCCGCCGGGGTGGTCGCGGAGGTGGTGATCGTCAGCCGCGACGACTCGCCCGACGCCACCGTGGCCGGTTCGAACGCGGCCGTCGCGCCGGCCGGCAGACCGGTCGCGGTCAGAGCCACCTTCTGCACCGCACCCGACGTGGTCGTGGTGCCGACGGTGGACGTCACCGCGCCGCCGGGGGCCGCGGTGCCGCTGGTGGGGTCGAGCGCGACGGCGAAGTCGTCCGCCGGCGGCACGCCACCGACCGTGAGGGCGTAGGTCACGGTGTGGGCGGCGGACCCCGCGCCCCGCACGGTGATCGGGTAGGTGCCCGGCGCCACGTCCGACGTGGTGGTCACGGTCATGGCCGAGGTCTGGCCCGAGGTCACCGACGCGGGCTCGAAGCGCACCGACACGCCGGACGGCTGGCCGGTGGCGCTCAACGCCACGGTCTGCGGGCTGCCGGACGTGGTGGTCGTGCGAACCGTCGACCGGGCCGTCCCGCCCGGCTCGACCGTGCCCGACGCGGGGTCGAGCGCCAGCGTGAAGTCGTCGGCCGGGACGTTGACGCAGGTCGGCTCACCAGGCTGCGCCGGCAGGCTGATCGCGTTCCACGCCGCCTTGACCGCGGTGAACTGGCGGCAGGTCGGGTCGAGGTTCTTCGCCGCGGTGAGGGTCGCGACGCGGTAGCGGAAGTGCGTCATGCCGGAGGTCTTGAGCAGCATGGCGTTGTAGAACACCCGGCCCGCGGCCTGGATGCCGATCCCGGTCACCTTGGAGCCGTCGCAGGTCGGGCTGGCCGCCGAACCCTCGGCCAGGAGGTAAAACCAGTGGTTGAGCGGACCGGCCGCGGCGTGCACCTCGGTGCCGGGGATGGCGCTGGACCAGCAGTTCGGGTGACCGCTGACCGCCGACGGGTTCGCCATGTTGCGGATGGGCCCGCGACCGGCCAGGTTGATCGACTCGCCCACCAGGTAGTCCGGGGTGTCGAACGGTGACGGCTCGTTGGCGTAGGCCTCGGTCAGCGCGCCGAAGATGTCGCCGGTGGCTTCACCGAGACCGGCCTCGCGGCCCGCGCCGCCGGGCGTGTACTGGTCGATGGCGTGCCCGTGCTCGTGCGCGACCACGTCCATGGACGCGATCCACTGGTTCGCGTTGTTGTGGCCGATCTCGATCTGCTGGCCGGTCCAGTACGCGTTCACCGCGTCGAGGCCCACCTTGACCGTGACGCCGCGGCCGTTGCCGTCGACCCCGTTGCGGCCCAGCCAGGACTTCATCATCTCCCACTGCTTCTGGGTGGACCAGAGCACGTCGGCGCAGCCGGTTTCCTTGCTGGTGGCGTTGCCGTTGCCGAAGGAGTTCGACGGCTTGGTGAACGGCGCGCTCGTCGCGTAGTCCACGCACCGCAGACCGGGCCGGGTGTCGTCGACGGTGCTGTTGTTGCTGGTGTCGATGGACAGCGGGTTCGGGCCGTTCCACTGGCTGGTGCCGGTGCCCGCCCGCACGTCGTCCACGCTGCCCTCGACCGCGCCGGTCCGTGCGTTGACGTAGACGTGGAGGCGGCTCGGCACGCCGTCCTTGCGCCCGGACACGACGGTCTCGTAGACCAGCTTGCCGTGCCCGCCCGCGAGCACGGACAGCGTGGTGCTCTCGACCTTGTCCACAACGGACAGTCGGGACCGGGCGACGCCGGCGGCGCGTTCGGGCGTCACCGTCGCGGTCGTGTCCACGGCGAGGCCGCCCATCGGCGCGGCGACGGTGTCCAGCACGTTGCCGGACGCGTCGGTGGCCACGACGGCGTCACCGCCGATGACCGGCAGGCCCTCGTAGGTGCGGTCGTAGGAGACGTAGAACAGGTCCTTCCGGCCCGGGACGCCGCCCTGGTAGACGGTCCGGCGCCGGAACTGCTCCCGCGGTCCCCTGGCCAGGGCGTCCAGTCCGGACGCGGCGGCCTGGTCCGCGGCTCGCACCGCCGGCGCGGTGGGGCTGGGCGGCTGCACGGGCTCGGCGGGCGCCGCCGGCGCGGTGGCGACCTGGACGGACAGGACCGTCAGGCACGCGGCGAGGTAAGTGCCGAGTTTTTTGCGTATCACGCCAACTCCTCAGGTGTGCAGGGAAATCCCGAGGACTCGGACAACGAAGTGTCCCAGTCACGAGTGGCGGCCTCGATGGACAACTCAGTGTGTAGTCCCCCGGCGGTCGTCCGATCGAGGTTTGACCGTTGCCAGAGGCATTTCCGAAGATCGGCGTGAACCATTCGGCACAATGGGGTGCGGTCGATTCGGCGGGCTATAACGCGGCCGCTATCCCCATTTCGTTATACCGCCGGAAAAAGGAGTTTCGGGACTTTCGGCCGTCGGTGGTGGTCGGACCGTTCAGCCACGGGGGAGCGTGGTTCCGGCCGTCGTCCGCCGACGCGCGGCGGGGCCGTTCAGGCGGGCGGCGCGGTGCTCTCGCGCACGACGAGCGTGGTGGCCACTTCGACGCGGCGCTGGACGGGGATGTGGCCCGCGGCGAGCTCCAGCAGCATCCTGGCGGCCGTCGCGCCCATCTCGGCCAGCGGTTGCCGCACGGTCGTCATCGGCGGGCAGCACCAGCGCGTGTTGTCGATGTCGTCGAAGCCGACCACGCTCAGGTCCTGCGGGATGCGCAGGCCCAATCGCCACGCCGCCGCGTAGACGCCGAGCGCCTGGAGGTCGTTGCCGCACAGGACGGCGGTCGGCCGGTCGGGCCGGGCCAGCAGCTCGCGGCCCAGGGACGCGCCGTCCTCGAAGGTGAACTCGCCGGTCCGCACCAGCCGGTCGTCCAGCGGGGCGCCGGCGGCGTCCGCCGCGGCCCGGCAGCCCTCCAACCTGGCCCGGGCGCCCAGGGAGTGCAGCGGACCGGTGACCACCCCGATCCGCCGATGGCCGAGGTCGAGCAGGTGCCGCGCGGCCGTGATGCCGCCGCTCCAGTTCGTCGCGCCGACCGACGGGGTGACGTGCAGCGGTTCCCCGGACGGGTCGAGCGCGACCAGCGGGATCGCGCTCGGGGCCAGCAGCGCCTGCTGCTCGGGGCTGAACGCCGAGTACACCGCGATCACGCCGACGGGGTGCCTGGCCAGCAGCTGTTCCGCCCAGCTCCGGCCCGAGGACGACGGCTCGCCCACCTCGGTGAACGCGACGGCCAGCTCGTGCTCGCGCGCCACCGGCTCCACGCCGCGCATGATCTCGATCGCCATGTGGCGTTCCAGGTTGTAGAACACCACTTCCAGCAGCGCCGACGGCGCGATGGCGTCCGGGCGGCGGTAGCCGTGCTCCCGCAGCAGCGCCTCGACGCGCTGCCTCGTCTCGGACGCGACGCCCGCGCGGCCGTTGAGCACCTTCGACACGGTCGGCTTCGACACCCCGGCGAGTCGGGCGATCGTGGCGACCGTCAGCTCTCCCCGTCGGCGCCCACGCCGCTGACCGTCCGCGATGCTCCCCGCCACGGCGGCAGTCTACGGATGCCGCACCTCGCGGCGATCATCGTTCCGCGACGCGCGGCGACGTCCCGCGGTTCGGTTTGCCGAAGCGTCGTGGGCCTCGGAACGATCCCGCCCGTGGCCCGGAACGCTCAAATGACGAGTCCGTGCGCGTCGGTGGCTACCGCCGTAGGGCGTAGCGGTGTAACCAGCAGATGGGCCGTTCTATATGGTCCGCACCGAAGTCGCTCACATACCGTGTTGGGAGGTGGACGTCCCGTGATCGGGCATCCCGACGAGCGCGAGCTGGAGCGGTGGGCGTCCGCTGACCTGGCCGTCCTGCGCGACGACCTCGACCAGGCGCTGAGCTCCGACGCGAACTCGTCGGCCGGTTCGCGCGGTGGGGCGCGGTCGTCCCGACCGCCGTCGGACGCCGAGCTGATCGCGGCCGTGCGCGCCGGGCGGATCGACGCGTACGGGCAGCTGTTCGAACGGCACGTCGCCGCCGCCCGCAACCTCGCCCGCCACCTGTCCTGGTCCAGCGCCGAGGCCGACGACCTGGTGTCCGACGCGTTCGCCAAGGTCCTCGACACCGTGCGCGCGGGCGGTGGTCCGGACTCGGCGTTCCGCGCCTACCTGCTCACCGCGCTGCGCCACACCGCCTACGACAAGACGCGGCGGGACAGGAAGCTGAAGCTGGCCGACGACGTGGAGGCCGTCTCCGGCGTGGAGAAGGTCACCACGGTGCCGTTCCACGACCCGGCGGTGGCGACGCTGGAGCGGTCGCTGGCCAGCAGGGCGTTCGCCAGCCTGCCCGAGCGGTGGCAGACCGTGCTGTGGCAGACCGAGATCGAGGGCCAGTCGGCCGCCGAGCTGGCGAAGCTGCTCGGGCTGACCGCGAACGGCGCGTCCGCGCTGGCCTACCGCGCCCGCGAAGGCCTCAAGACCGCTTACCTCCAGGCGCACCTGGCCGACAACCCGTCCCACCGCTGTCGCGCCACCGTGGCGAAGTTGGCGGCGTGGACGCGCAACGGCCTCACCAAGCGGGAGACGGCCCAGGTCGAGGCGCACCTGGACGAGTGCGCGAC
>NZ_JBFAAX010000297.1:0-7291 GCF_040639995.1 Actinosynnema sp. NPDC023658
CAGGCCAAAGCCGGCAGGCCCGGCGGATAAAGCGCCCGCCAAGCCTGCCGGCTTCGACCAGCCTAAGGCACCCGAACCCATGTCAAATCGGGCCTTGGTGGGGGTGGCGGCGGGGCCGTTGGGGGTGGGATGGGATGGGGGTGGGATGGCGGGGAGTGAGGGCGGTGGGGTGGGGGTTAGGTGGGGAGGTTGGTGAGGATGGCTTCGCAGCTGCGGACGACGATGGTGGCGGCGCGGCGTTGGGAGTGGTCCAGGGTGGGGTCGGCGGCGTGGTCGCGCCAGCGGCCCAGGGTGTTCAGGGCGGTGTGGCGCAGTTCGCCTTCGGTGGGTTCGTAGTCCATGCCCAGGCGGATCACCGGGTTGGTGCCCAGGCCGCCCACGAGGCGGGAGGCTTCGGTGTCCAGGTTGTTCGGCAGGCGCGTCCGTCCGCCTTGGAGGGCGGCCAGGAGGCGGAGCTCGCGGAAGTCGTGGGCTGAGGCCAGGATCCGCTCCACGGCGGCGGAGAGGCCGAGGGCGGGTGGTCTCGGTTCGGCGCGGAGCACCACGTCGAGGCCCAGGAGCGCGGCCCTCGCCTTGAGGACTTCGCGGCGCTCGGTGAAGTAGATGCCGATCGAGTCGCGCAGCTCGCCCAGGCCGCTGCGCTGCACGAGCTGACCGGTCAGCTTGACCTGGGTGTCGAAGCCCTGGCGGATCAGGGTGGTGGTCAGGCGCACGCCGAAGATGCCGTAGCGGTCGACCAGTGCGCGGCGCACCGCCGGGTCGAGGCGGACCGGGAAGTCCTCGCTGACGAAGCGGTCGGTGGAGAGCAGGTGGTCGTCGAGTTCGGTGCGCGGCAACGAGGCCAGGGCGGCCAGGGCGGCGAACTCGTCCGGGCGGATCGTGCGGGCGGCCACGGCCAGCAGGCCGGCGACCGCGACGACGTTCTGGCACAGGGGCGTGACGGTGGCTTCGCGGCGGTAGCGGCGGGCGATCTGCTTGGCCGAGGACAGGGCGTCGATGCGACCGCCGCCGATCTCGTCGGCGCGGGCCAGGACCAGGACGGTGTTGACCGGCGCCACCCGGGCGACGGGGTGGTCGTGCGCGGTCTGGAGGAACTGCACGTCGCTGGTGTGCAGGTGCCTGGTCAGGTAGAGGACGGCGTCGGCTTCGCCGTAGACGTGCTCGACCGGTGCGCCGGCGGGGGTGTCGATGAGGGTCAGGTCGCGCAGCGAACGGGACGGCCACTCGACGACCACGCGTTCGGCGTCCGGGGCGTCGACGAACGCCTTGCCGTCGCGGCGGAGCACCGGCACCTCGTACTGGCCCACGTGGGCCTTGGGCTGCGGGCCGTCCTGGTACCAGGTGGTCGCGCCGGTCGGCGCGAACTCCTCACCGATCAGGGCGCTGACGACGGTGGACTTGCCCGATCGCGCCGAACCCGCGACGGCCACCCGGATGGGCTCGCCGAACCGCGCCTGGTGGCCGCGCAGCCAGGCGACCGCGCGGGGGCTGTCGCGGTAGACCGACAGGGCGTCTTCCAACAGCGCCCAGACCTCGTCCTCCAGCGTCACGCGCTGATCCCCAGCGGCGGGGCGTGGCCGAGTGCCTGCACCCGTTGGTAGAGGGCGACGAGCTCGTCCAGCTCGCGCTTGGCGTCGCGGTTGCGGCGCTCGCGCTCGGAGTTGTCGTCCTGCACGGCCCGGCGGGCGCTGCGGGCCGACTCCAGCAACGTCTCCTGCATCTCCTCGGCCAGCGTGGAGAAGTGGTTGCGCAGGCTGCGCTGGATGTGGCGGGCCGCGTCGCGGCAGTCCTTGCTGAACTTGATGAAGAAGTCGTCGACGTGCCGGGCGGCGGCGGCCTTGGCGGCGGCTTGGCGGCGGCGCAGGCGCTGGTCGCCCTCGTCCATGATCGACTTGCCGCCGAACAGCGCGCCCGCGCCGAGTGAGATGGCGTTGATCAGCGGCATCCCGGCGAGGCTGGTGGCCAGGCCGAACATCAGCACGCCGCCGTAGGAGCCCTTGAGGCCGGTGAAGGCCTTCTGCACCAGGTTGAACTTCTCGATCACCGGCTTGTCCATCGGCGCGACCCGGTCCAGCACGTCGTCCGGGAAGATCGACTCGGGCAGCAGGTCGTCGCGCGCGACCGGGAAGCTCTTGGCGACCTTCTCCGCCACCCACTCCGAGCGGTCGAGCAGCCAGGCGAAGTTGGTCGTGGCGCTCTCGGTGAGGTTGTCCTCCAGCCAGGCCTCGAACTTGTCCCAGCCGAGCGCCGGGTCGGCGGTCTCGAAGGTCTTGTCCACCTCGCGCAGGATCTTGCGGGTCCGGTCGCGCAGGTCGTACTCGATGTCGGAGACGAGGTCGGCCATCTCGTCGGCCAGCACGGCCTGCCAGCGCGCGGAGCGGCGGCGCAGCTCGTCGATGCGGCGCTGCGCCTCGTTGAGCGCTGAGATGGTGTTCTCCGCGCCCTGGGCGGCGCGGGCGGTCAGCTCCTCGCGGACGGGGGTGACGAGCTGCTTGATGGCCGACGCGGCGGTGACGGCGATGGTGCGGCGGGCCAGGACGTCGGCGGCGGCCAGGATGTCCTGCTGCACGCAGGCCATCAGCTCGGGGAAGCCGGACTCGGCGTTGAGGGCCTTGTCGCCGGTCTTGGCCGCGCGCAGGCGCAGCGCGGCGGACACCGGGATGAGCTTGGCGGCCACGCCGGCGCGGGCGAGGTGGGCGCGGTTGCGTTCGAGCACGCGGCGCCACTGGGCGGAGATGTCGATCTTGGTCAGCACGACGGTGACGTTGGGGCAGGACGTCATGACCTGCTTGAGCAGCTCCAGCTCCGACCGGGTCAGCTCGGCGGTGGCGTCGGAGACCATGAGCACCGCGTCGGCCTGGAGCAGGGCGGCGAACGTGCTGGCGGTGTGCGCGGGGCGCAGGTCGCCCACGCCGGGGGTGTCGATCAGCACCAGGCCGGAGTCGAGCAGGGCGCGGGGGATGCCGACCTCGGCCCGGACCACGTCGCCGCCGTGGTGGTGGTTGGCGAGCTGGTCGATCGGCACGGGGATGCGTTCGGTGGGGGTGTTGGCGATGGTCGCGCCGCGCACGAGCGCCGCGGAGGGCGTTTCCGCGTGCTGCACGAAGGTGGGGACGGTGGTCGTGACGTCGTCACCCACCGCGCAGACCGGGGCGTTCACCATCGCGTTCACGAGCTGGCTCTTGCCCTGCTTCGGCTCGCCGATCACGAGCACGCGGAGCTTGGGGTCCAGCTGGCGGGCGCGCTTGTCGCGCAACCGTTCGGCCAGGTCGGGCCGGTTGTGCGCAGCGCAAGCCCGGATCGTGTCGTCGAGCACGTCGAGCCAAGGCGCGGACATCACCCGGAAGAGTGTGCCGGTAAAACCCGTCCGGGTGAAAGTCCGGGTACGCACGAGGGCCGGTCCTGTCCAGTGGACAGAACCGGCCCCGAGGTGGTGCGCCGGGCTCAGAAGAGCAGGTCGTCCACGCCGAGCGAGTCGACGACCGGCAGGTCCAGACCATCGACCGCGTCCGTGACGTTGCTCACCACGCCGCCGACACCGGCCGTGTGCGCGACGTCGCCCACGGTGTCGGTCACGCCGGACAGGGGGTCGGCGTTGTGGTGGCCGTGCGCGGAGCCGGTCACGTCGAGGGTGTCGCCCAGGTTGCCCAGGTCGCCCAGGTTGCCGGTGACGTTGCCGAGGTGGCCCAGGTCGGCCACGTTGCCGAGGTCACCGACGGGCAGGTTGCCGGTGAGGCCACCGGTCACGTCGTCGACCACGCCGTGCAGCGTGTCGACGGCGCCGAACGCGGAGCTGGTCAGGCTGTCCGCGTGCGGCAGCGCGCCGGTGACCCCACCCGCGGTGGCGGCGGCACCGTCCAGCGTGCCGATCGCCGTGGCGGTGTGCAGCGTGCCGTCCAGGGTGTCGGTCACGTCGCCCACCGAGGAGAAGTCACCCTCCACCCGCAGCTTGGCCGACGCGGCGCCGTCGAGCAGGTCCCAGCTCGACACACCGCCGAACAGCGTCAGGCCGTGGGCGTCCGCGCTCAACGTGCCCGCCACGGCGGCCTTGACGTCGCCCGCGCCGGTGGCACCCGACACGGTCAACTGGTCGGCGACGGCCTTGAGCCGGAAGATCGCGCCGGCCTGGCCTGCGTCGAGCAGGTCGAGCGGGAGGTCGTCGAGGGCGATGCCGTCGAGAGCGGGCAGGCTCCCGGTCGGCACGTAGTCGAGGACCAGCGGGATGACTTCCTGCACGTCCAGGGCGCTGATGTCGCTCAGGCCCGCCCTCGCCAGGGTGCCCTCGGCGTCGGCCTGGAAGTCGGCCAGCGCGGTCGGGTCGCTGAGCAGGTCGAGAACGAAGTCGTGCAGCGTGTTGGGGCTGGAGCCCATGATGGATTTCTCCTGGTAGTTCGGACGCGGGTGGCCGGCCCGGCAGGGGTGGGGGTCCGGCGTGGTGATCAACGTATCCACGGGGGGATTGCCGGCCATCGGGGATTACTCCCAGTAGATGCCGCATCCACGATGGGGTGGTTCTCGTTCACTCCCTAGGGGGTTAGGGGATGCGCTTGTGACCCTCTCGTAACCCGTGTAGGTATCGCCGTACTTCGATCAGGTGAGTAAGGAGGCCTCCGAGTTGCCGTACGTCCTCGGGGTCGACGTGGGCACCACGCGCACCGCCGCGGCCGTGTGCAGGTTGGGCGGCACCGGGCGGTCCGAGCCCGAGGTGATCGGCCTGGGCGGTCCGGGCGGCGGGGTGGCGTCGACGTTGCAGCTGACCTCCGACGGCGCGTTCGCGGTCGGTGAGCCGGGCGACCCGCGGTGGACCGCCACCGGGTTCGGTCGCCGGGTCGGTGACGAGGTCCCGGTCGTGCTGGGCGGTGGCGAGCGCCTCCCGGCGGAGGAGCTGACCGCGCTGATGGTCCTGTGGGTGACCGACCAGGTGTCGGCCCGCGAGGGCGAACGCCCCGCGCACGTCGTGCTGGCGCACCCGCCCGGTTGGGGGACCCACGCCAAGGGCCTGATGCACCGCGCGCTGCGGTCGGTGGGCGTGGAGGCCTCGCTGGTGCCCGAGCCCGTGGCGGCGGCGGAGAACCACGCGTTCAGCCGGTCGTTCGCCGGTTCGCTGGGCGTGTTCAGCCTGGGCAGCCACGCGTTCAGCGCCTCGGTGGTGGGCCGCGGGTTCGAGCTGCTGCACACCGCGGACGGCGTCGACCAGGCCGCGGGTGTGGACTTCGACGACGCGGTGTTCGCCCACGTGCGGAGCTCGCTGGGGCGGGAGCTGGCCGACCTGGACGCCGACGACCCGCGCACCCGCGGCCTGTTCGCGCGGTTGCGGCGGGACTGCGAGGGGGCCAAGCGCGTGCTGTCCGGCGCGGTGGAGACCTCGGTCCCGGTGCACCTGCCGTCCGGGCCGGTGGACGTGCCGATCACCCGCGCGCAGTTCGAGGACCTGATCAGGCCCGACGTGGAGCAGGCCGCCGCCGTGTTCGGCCGGGTCGCGAACGGGGTGGGGATGACCGTTCTCGTCGGCGGCAGCGCCCGCATCCCGCTGGTCGCGGCGGCCGTGCCCGGCCGGGTGGTGCTGGAGGCCGCGCCCGAGACGTCGGTGGTCAAGGGCGCGGCGCTGGCGGCCCGCCGGCTGGTGGTCGGGCCGGACGCCGAACCGGAGCCGATCGAGACGTCGGTGATGGTGGGCGACGACGACCCGCTGCTGAGGTTCCCCGTGGGTGGGCAGGACGTGCCGGACGCGGAGTTCACCGCGCCGCCGCCCCGCCCGCCCGTCGACATCACACCGCTCGACCTGCCCGAGCGGCGCAGCGTGAAGCGCGTCGTGCGCGGGCTCGCGGTGACCGGTGGGCGCCGTGCCCGTGACCCCGAGGATGGCCGTTGACCCCGAGCATGATCGCGCGACCGGTGTGGTCCCCGGAGGTCTCGCAGGTGCTGGAGGCCGTCGCGTCCGGTGCGGTGGTGCGGCTCGGCGTCGTCGCACCCGGCGGGTACGGCAAGACGACCGTGCTGCGGGAGGTCGCGCGGGCGTTCGAGGACGCCGGCGCGTCGGCGTCGGTGGTGGACGACGCGCACCTGCTGCCGGACGCGGAGCTGTTGTCGTTGCGCTCCCTCGTGGAGCGGGGCGAGGAGAACGTGGTGGTGGCCTACCGGCCGTGGCCGCGGTCGCGGGCCTTGGCGGCGCTGGCCGAGTCGTTGGGCCGGGCGCGGCCGTCGCTGGCGCTGGAGCCGTTCACCCGCGAGCAGGTGCGGGCCGTGCTGCCCGCGTCCGCGCGGGGGCTGGTGGACTACGTGCACCAGCAGACCGGTGGCGTGCCGCGGTTCGTGCAGCGGCTGGCCGGGCTGACGGCGGCCGAGCTGCCGCCCGAGGTGGTGGCGTCGTTCCGGGCCGACCTGGACTGGCTGGACGCCGACGTGCAGAAGTACCTGCTGGCCGCCGAGGCGGGCGCGGCGCTGCGGCTCGACCTGCTGGGCGGGCTGCTCGGCGTCGACGCGGACGCGGTGGGCGACGTGATCGAGGCCGGTCGGGCCACCGGCCTGGTGGCCGCGGACGGGACGTTGCTGCCCGTCGCACGGGCGGCCGTGGCGGCGCTGACCAGGGCCGACCGGCGCATCGCCGTGCGGCAGAAGCTGGCCGGGCTGCAGCTGCGGTCCGGTGGGCCGGTGCTGGAGCTGGTGCGGCCGCTGGTCACCTCCGGGGTGACGGTGCTCGGCTGCGCGAGCCTCGACGACCGGGGCGTCGCCCGCTACTCCACGTCGGTAGCGGGCGCGTTGGTCGCCGCGGGGATGCCGGTGGCCGCGCTGAGCCCGCAGGAGCTCGCCCGCTGGGTGGGGGAGAAGGTGCGCGGGTCATGAGCGTGCCACCGGTGTCCCCCGCGGTGGTGGCGGACGTGCTCGACGCCCTGCCGCCCCGGCTGCGCAAGAGGGTCGACGCGTCCCTGAGCCGCGTCTCCGAGTGGGCGGTGACCGCGGACGCCGACACGGCTCGCGCCGTGCTCGACCCGGAGACCACGCTCACCTGGACGTTGCGGCGAGGTGTGCTCACGGCGGCCGACGACCTGGCGTGCAGCTGCCTGCTCGCGCCGAAGTGCCTGCACCGCGGTGTCGCCGTCGCGGCGGCCCCGATCGCTGACGGACCGGTCGCGGACGGACCGGTCGCGGACGAACCCGGTGCCGGTGGGCCGACCGCAGCCGCCACCGAAGCCGAACCCGAAGCCGTGGTCGGGACGGCGTCGGAAGGGGAGCGTGCGGCGGCGGACGCGGTGTGGCGGTCGTGCGCGACGGTGCTGCGGGCCGGTGCCAC
>NZ_JBFAAX010000298.1:0-7283 GCF_040639995.1 Actinosynnema sp. NPDC023658
CAAGGCCACCAACCCCCACGCGGCGGCGGCGTCGTTGCGGTCGCACGACAGCGTCGTGTGGATCGCGGGCGGGCTGCTCAAGGGCGCTTCGGTGGACGAGCTGGTGCGCGACGAGGGCCACCGGCTGCGCGGCGCGGTGCTGATCGGGACGGACCGCGAGGTCGTCGCGTCGGCGTTGGCCGAGTACGCGCCGGACGTGCCGGTGGCCGTGCTGGACGACGCGACCATGGAGGACGCCGTGCGCGCCGCGCGGTCGATGGCGCACGCGGGGGATGCCGTGGTGCTGGCCCCGGCGGCGGCGTCGATGGACATGTTCTCCGACTACGCGCACCGCGGTCAGGCGTTCACCGATGCGGTGCTGGAGCTGGTCGGTCACCGCGAGGGGTGAGCCTCGAAGATCCGGTCCGGGTCTTGGAGGTAGGTGTGCGCGGAGTCGATGACGGCGCACGGCCAGGCGGTGCGGCAGCCGGTGCAGTGGCCGGAGGCGTCGGCGCGGTGGCCGGAGACCGTCCCGCGCAGGGCGGCGATGAGGCGCGGGACCTCGGTGCGGGCGACGGCCAGGACGGTGTCGTCGTCCGTGTCCTGGTCGTTGGTCAGCAGCTCGACGGTGTCCAGGTAGCCGAGCATGTCCTGGGTCAGCAGGTGGTGGGCGCGAGCGCGCGCAGCGGAGGTCATGCGGGCAAAGGTGCACCTCATCGCTTTGTGGTGCAACACGGCAATCTGCTTATGCGCAGAAGTTCACCCGATCAGTGGCCTTCTTTCCCGCTACTGTCGCGCCATGCCGCAGAACCAAGGTCCGGGAGTCCGGCGGCGCGTCCTGGCGAGCGCGCTGACCCAGCTCCGCGAGGAAGCCGGGCTCGACTTCGACGACGTGGTCGAGAACCTGGGCTACTCGAAGTCGAAGATCAGCCGCATCGAGTCGGCGTACACCGGTGTGTCCATAGTAGACACCAGGGCGCTGGCCGAGCTGTACGGGGCGACTCCCGACAAGACCGCCTGGTTGCTGAGGTTGGCGAAGGTCGCGAAGAAGCGCGGCTGGTGGCACGTGTACGGCGACGTCCTGTTCGACTGGTTCTCCGAATACGTTGTCCTGGAGTCCGAGGCGGTGGCGATCGACACCTTCGAGATCGATCTGATCCCCGGTCTCTTCCAGACTCCGGCGTACGCCCGGTGGGTCATGCGTTCGTACGCTCCGGACGCGTCCGATGAAGCCATCCACAAGCGCGCCGAACTGCGCCAGACGCGGCAAGGTCGGGTGGAGGACGGGTCTCTTTCGGTCTGGGCGATCCTCGACGAGGCGTCCTTGCGCCGTGGCGTCGGTGGTGCGGAGGTGCATCAAGAGCAATTGGCGCACCTGCTCAAGCTGTCGGACCTGCCTAATGTGACCTTGCAGGTCCTCCCGTTCGCCAAAGGGCAGCACATGGCGATGGGCACCGCGTTCACCCTGCTCAAGTTCGCTGACTTTCCTAGCGTCGTCTACATCGACAACCTCACCGGCGGCCTCTATCTGGAGGAAACGGCCGAGGTCACCCGGTATAGCCTGGTGTTGGATCACCTGCGAGCCACGGCGCTCGACCCGCAGGAGTCGATCGCGCTGATCAAGCGGGTGATCGGGGACTTCTAGCTCGGCCGAGGAGAGCGCAATGTGGTCGGAGTGGCGTAAGGGCAGCCGCAGCAACGGCACGGGCAACTGCGTCGAGGTGGCCACGTGGCGCAAGAGCAGCCGCAGCAACGGCGCCGGCAACTGCGTGGAGGTCGCCTCGTCGGCTGACGCGTTCCGGGTCCGGGACAGCAAGAACGCCACCGGCCCCGTCCTGGAGTTCGGCGGTCGGGCGATGGGGCTCTTCCTGTCCGCTGTCAAGCGGAGCGCCTCATAGGTACCAGATGCGGTTTCCGCCGGTGACTTTGATCTGTCAGCGCGGCAGGGCGCGTCCGGCGTGGGTGCCGTGGGCGAGGCTGCCCTTGAGCTGGTGGTGGCGACCGGTGGGCTTGCCCGCTCCCGGGCCGGGGTCGTGCCGCATGACTTCCCAGGCTTGGCGCAGGTTCGCCGTGGCGCGGGTTTCCAGGTCCAGCCAACCCTTGATGGCGTCGTTGCCGGAGAACCGGATGCGCCACTCCGCGTCGACGGTCGGTGGGGCGACCGGGTCGCCCTTCTTCGGGCTCACGAGCCGGTTGCTCCAGGTGCGGGGACGTCACCGAAGTCCTCGCCGTCCTCTTGCAGGATCGCGAGGAGTCTCGGATCGGCGTGGACCTCGGCGGTGTGCTGCCACTCGCTGATGAGTTGCGTGACCGGAGCCGGGGTGCCCAGCGAGTCGGCGGCCTCCAGGGTCTGCACGAGTTCGACCACGAACGCCTGCATGTCCTCCCGCGGCAGGAACTTGACCCAGGGGAACGCCTTCGGCATCACCTCGGTCACCAGGTCCCGAACGCTTTCGCTGTGCTGCATCAGGGCCACAAAGAGGGCCGTGGTCGTCGAAACGACCTCACGCACTTCCCGTGCCCTGCTGGCTGTCGTCAAGACCAGGTCCTCTTCGCCGCCGCGGCGGTGGACGAGCAGCGTCCGGCTGGGCGACTCCTGGAGTTTGCGGACGGAGTCGGCCGGCTTGTTCGACAGATCGCTGAAGTTGATCTCCGGTGCAGCGATGCCCATAGTTGCAAACTACCTTAAAACTCGGGCCGGCGGGAGACGCTGACCTCCGGTGCGCCCGAACGAGTGGACGGCCGCTTCACCGTGATCACCGTCGCGTTGGACGACACGCGGTCGATTGTCGGCGGTCGTCGGCCTCGCCGGGAGACGATGGGCGCATGACTGCGGTGGACCGGACCCCGGTGGAGCGACCGCCCAGAACGGCACGGCGCACCAAGCGGGTGGTCGCGGTGCGGACCTCGCTGACCGCGTGGCTCGGCCGTCCGCTGGCGGACTTCCACCTGCTGCTCGCGCTGTTCGGCATGCTGACGGTGCTCGGCCTGATCATGGTGCTGTCGGCGTCCGCGCCGGGCGAGGTGGCCGAGGGCGCGTCGGCCTACAGCGTGTTCAAGAAGCAGTTGCTGTACGTGGGCGTCGGCGCGGTGGTGTTCCTGGTCGTGCTGCGCATACCCCTGCGCACGATCCGGCACGGCAGCACGATGGCCATGCTCGTCTCGGTGATCCTGCTGGTCCTGGTGCTGACGCCGCTCGGGTCGGTCCTCGGCGGCGCGCAGTCGTGGTTCACGATCGGGCCGATCTCGTTCCAACCGATCGAACCGGCGAAGCTGGCGCTGGCGCTGTGGGGCGCGCACGTCCTGGTCACCAAGCGCGCCCTGCTCGACCAGTACCGGCACCTGCTGGTGCCGGTCGTGCCGGTGGCGATGCTGGTGTTCGCGCTGGTGATGCTGCAACCCGACCTCGGCGGCACGATCACGCTGGGTGTCGTGCTGATCAGCCTGCTCTGGTTCGTCGGGGCCCCGATGCGGATCTTCGGCATCATCGCGGTGGCCGCGGTGTCCGGCGCGCTCGTGCTGGCGCTCGGCGCGACCTACCGGTTGAAGCGGGTGGAGACCTTCCTCAACCCGTGGCAGGACCCGCAGGGCGACGGGCTCCAGGCGTTGCAGGCGCTGTACGCGTTGGCGGAGGGCGGGTTCTTCGGCAAGGGCCTCACCAACGGCAGCTCGAAGTGGCGCTACCTGCCGAACGTGCACAGCGACTTCATCTTCGCGGTGATCGGTGAGGAGCTGGGGTTCATCGGCTGCGTGCTGGTGCTGGGGCTGTTCGCGCTGCTCACCGTGGTCGGGCTGCGGATCGCCGCGCGCAACACCGACCCGTGGATCCGGATGGTGGCCGCGACGCTGACCGTGTGGCTGGTCGCGCAGGCCGCGATCAACATCGGCTACGTCGTGCAGCTGCTGCCGGTCACCGGCATCACGTTGCCGATGATCTCCTCCGGCGGCACGTCGGTCGTCACCACGATGTTCGTGTTCGGCATCCTCGCCAACTGCGCCCGCCACGAGCCGGACGCGGTCGCGGCGCTGCGGTCCCTCGGTCCCGGCCGGGTCGGCGGGGTGCTGAAGCTGCCCGCTCCCGAGGTGTACAAGCCGCCGCCCAAGCGCCGTCCCGTGCGGCCGTCGCCGCCGCCGCGCAACCGCAAGGCCGCGCCGCCGCCCGTGGACGAGCGGAGGATGGCCGGTCGTCACGCTCCGCCGTCGGAGTACCGTCGTCGCGAATCCCGAAAGGCCGGCCAGGACCGGGACGCGCGGTCCAGGCGGCGTGACGGGCGTTAGCGGTACCGGTGAGCGGTACACCGACGCGAGGAGGAAGTGCGTGACCGGGGTTCCCCAGCAGGCCGGACCGTGCGTGGTGGTCGCCGGAGGCGGCACCGCCGGGCACATCGAGCCGGCCCTGGCCCTGGCCGACGCGGTGATGCGGCTCCGGCCCGACGCACGGGTGGTGGCGCTCGGCACCGAACGCGGTCTGGAGAGCAGGCTCGTGCCCGCCCGCGGCTACCCGCTGGAGCTGATCCCGCCGGTGCCGATGCCGCGCAAGCCGACGCCGGACCTGCTCAAGCTGCCGCTGCGGGTGCGCGGCGCGGTGAAGCACACCCGCGAGGTGCTGGAGAGGGTCGGCGCGGACGTCGTGGTCGGCTTCGGCGGCTACGTCGCGCTGCCCGCGTACCTCGCTGCCCGCGGCCGGGTGCCGATCGTGGTGCACGAGGCCAACGCCAAGGCCGGGCTCGCGAACAAGGTCGGCGCGAAGTTCGCCGCGCGGGTCGCCGCGGCGGTGCCCGACTCGGGCCTGACCGACGCCGAGATCATCGGCATCCCGCTGCGCTACTCCATCACGTCGCTCAAGCGCGCCGAGCTGCGCCACCAGGCCCGCGCCCACTTCGGCCTGCACCCGACCGCGCCGACGCTGCTGGTGTTCGGCGGCTCGCAGGGCGCCCGGTCGATCAACAACGCGGTGTCCGGCGCCGCGCCCGCGTTCGCCCAGGCGGGCATCGCGGTGCTGCACGCGCACGGCCCCAAGAACACCGTCGCGGTGCAGTCGGTGCCCGGTGCGCCGCCGTACGTGCCGGTGCCGTACCTGGACCGGATGGACCTCGCCTACGCGGCGGCGGACGCGGTGTTGTGCCGGTCCGGCGCGATGACGGTGGCCGAGGTGGCCGCCGTGGGCCTGCCCGCGGTGTTCGTGCCGCTGCCGCACGGCAACGGCGAGCAGGCGCTCAACGCGGGTCCGGTGGTCGCCGCGGGCGGCGGCCTGCTCGTGCCGGACGACCAGCTGACGCCGGAGTGGGTGGCGGCCAACGTGGTGCCGCTGGTGGCCGACCGCAACCGGTTGGCCGCGATGACCACGGCGACGCTGAGCACCGGTTACCGCGAGGCCGACGAGGTGCTGGCCCGCATCGTCCTCGAGGTGGTCCAGAAGTGAGCGACGTGTTGGAGCGCGTGCACCTCGTCGGCATCGGCGGTGCGGGCATGAGCGGCATCGCCCGGATCCTCCTGGCGCGCGGCGCGCAGGTGTCCGGCTCGGACGCCAAGGACTCGCGGACCGTGCTCGCGCTGCGGGCGCAGGGCGCGGCGATCGCGGTCGGCCACGACGGCGCGAACCTCGACCAGCTGCCCGGCGGTCCCACGGCGGTCGTGGTGTCCACCGCGATCCGCGAGGACAACCCGGAGCTGGTGGAAGCCCGCGCCCGGGGTGCGGTCGTGCTGCGGCGGGCCGAGGCGCTGGCCGCGCTGATGCTCGACCACCGGGTCGCCTGCGTCGCCGGCACGCACGGCAAGACGTCCACCACGTCCATGCTCACCGTGGCCCTCCAGCACTGCCGGATGGACCCGTCGTTCGCGATCGGCGGCGACCTCAACGAGTCCGGCGCGAACGCCCACCAGGGCGCGGGCGGCGTGTTCGTCGCGGAGGCCGACGAGAGCGACGGCTCGTTCCTCTTCTTCTCGCCGTCGGTCGCGGTCGTGACCAACGTCGAGGCCGACCACCTCGACCACCACGGCACCGTCGAGGCGTACGTGGCGGTGTTCGACTCGTTCCTGGAGCGCATCCGGCCCGACGGCGTGCTGGTCGCGTGCGCGGACGACCCGGGCTCGGCGGCGCTGGCCGAACGGGCCGCGAAGCTCGGCATCCGGGTCCGCGCGTACGGCCGCACGGCGACCGGTCCCGGCTCGGTCCGCCTGGTCGACTACCGGCCCGCGGACTCCGGTGGCGTCGCCCGGGTCGAGCTGGACGACGAAGTGCTGGACGTGCGGGTGGCCGTGCCGGGCGAGCACATGGCGGCCAACGCCATCGCCGCGCTGGTCGCCGCCCTGGAGCTGGGCGCGGACCGGGATGACGTGCTGGTCGGCCTGGCCGCGTTCGGCGGCGTCCGGCGGCGGTTCGAGTTCAAGGGCCAGGCCGGGGGCGTGCGGGTCTACGACGACTACGCGCACCACCCGACCGAGGTGGCCGCCCAGATCGCCGCCGCGCGCCCGGTCGCCGGCGAGGGCAAGCTGGTCGTGGTGTTCCAGCCCCACCTGTACTCGCGGACGCGGCTGTTCGCGGAGGAGTTCGCCGCCGCGCTGAGCCTGGCCGACGCGGTCGTGGTGCTGGACGTCTACGGCGCGCGCGAGGAGCCGGAGCCCGGCGTCTCGGGCGCGCTGATCTCCGGGCTGGTGTCGCTGGACGTCGGCAAGGTCGTCTACGAGCCGTCGTTCGACCGGGTGCCCGCGCTGGTGGCGGGCATGGTCGGGGAGGGCGACCTGGTGGTGACCATGGGCGCGGGTGACGTGACCATGCTCGGGCCGGAGATCGTCGGGGCGCTGGACCGGGCCGCGGGGGAGCTGGACAGGACATGAGCGAGCGCGCGAGCGCACCGTTCGGCACGGCGTCCCGGGCCCCCGCCGCGCCGGGCCCCGGCGGGGCGTGAGCATGAGCACGCAGGCGGCGCGTCGTCGACCCGGCGCGGGGTCCGGTCCGGGCTCCCGCGCGGCGGCGCGTCGTCCGCGCGGCCCGGCACGCCGCCCGACGCGCGCCGACCTGTACCGGCGCAAGGTGATGCGCCGCCGGATCGGTGCGATCCTCGTCATGCTCGTGGTCACCGCGGTCGTCTGCACGGTCTGGTTCACGCCGGTCTTCGGCGTCCGCGAGGTCGAGGTGCTGGGCACCGCCGACCTGACCGCCGACGAGGTCCGCGCGGCCGCCGCGATCGAGTCCGGCACGCCGCTGGTGCAGCTGGACGTCGACGCGGTCGCCGGGCGGGTCCGCGAGCTGCCCCGCGTCGCCGGGGTCGCGGTCGAGCGGGTCGTGCCCGGCACCGTGCGGC
>NZ_JBFAAX010000299.1:0-7209 GCF_040639995.1 Actinosynnema sp. NPDC023658
GGGCGCGGCGGCGGTCACGGCGTCCGGTCAACGGCGGGTCTCGTCGGTGATCCAGGCCAGGTAGTCGGTGTTGCCGCCGAGCACCGGCAGCGCCAGCACCTCGGGCACGTCGTAGGTGTGGTGCTGCTTGACGAACTCGGTCAGCTCGTCCACCCGGTCGTAGGCGGTCTTGATCCACAGCTGCCACTCGCGGTCGTCGTGCACCTCGCCGTCCCACCGGTAGACGCTGCGGACGGGACTGCTGATCTGCACGCACGCCGCCAGTCGCGCCTCCACGACCGCCCGCGCCAGCGTGCCGGCCGCGTCCTCGCTGTCCGTGGTGGTGATGACCACGACGTGGTTGTCGCTCATCCACCCGAGGCTAGCGGGGCCGGCGGGGCCCGGCCGCACGGGCGCGGCTCGGTCAGCGGGTCGTGCTGGCCCGTTCGGTCAGCCGCGGCGGCAGCAGGGTCAGCGGGGGTGTCGGGTTCCGGTCCAGCTTGGCCATCAGCAGCGCGACCGCGTGGTGGCCCAGCTGCTCGGCGGGCACGGCCACCGAGGTCAGCGGCGGCATCAGCCGCTCGGCCTGGTCGTCCGGGCAGATCGCGATCACCGCGATGTCGTCGGGCACCTTGCGCCCCAACGACCGCAGCACCTCCACCACGGACGGCAACGCGGCCTCGTTGTGCACCACCAGGCCCGTCACCGCGGGGTGGCGCTCCAGCAGCCCCGTGATGGCCACCCGGACCGACTCGTGGTCGGTCTCGGTGGGCAGGGTGGTGGACGAGACGCCGCGGCGCATCGCCGCCGCGCTGAACCCGGCCATGGTGCGGTGCGCGAAGCCGGTGTCGCGCTGGTAGACCGCGCGCGGTGCGCCGACCAGCGCCACGTAGGTGTGGCCGAGGTCGGCCAGGTGGTCGACGCACCGCGAGCCCGCCTCGGCGAAGTCCAGGTCCACGCACGTCAGGCCGGCCGCGTCGGCGGGGAAGCCGATGAGCACCGACGGCCGGTCCAGGTCCCGCAGCACGGGCACGCGCTCGTCGTGCATCTCCACGTCCATCACGAGCAGCCCGTCGACCTGGGCGCTGCCCGCCACCCGGCGCAGTCCCGCCGCGCCCTGGTCGGCGGTCACCAGCAGCACGTCGTGGTCGTGCCTGCGGGCCGCGGTGGCGACCGCGACGACGAACTGCATCAGCACCGGCATGTGCATGCCCTCGCGCATCGGCAGCACGAGCGCCAGCACGTTCGCCCGGTTGCTGGCCAACGACCTGGCCCCCGCGTGCGGGTGGTAGCCCAGTGCCCGCACGCTCGCCTCGACCCTGGCCTTGGTGGCCGAGGAGATCGAGCGGCGACCGGTGAGCACGTACGACACGGTGCTGGGCGCGACGCCCGCGTGCCGCGCCACATCGGCGATGGTGACCACGTCAACGCACCTCCCGCACCTGCGCGCCCGCCACCACGGCGGTGAGCGTGACCGTCGTGCCGTCGACCGAGAGCCGCGTGCCCGGTGGCGCGGAGCGCTCCCCCGGTGTGACGTCGTGGAAGGCGATCCACGCCCCGGCACGGGTGAACACCACCTCGTCGTCCACCAGCCGCACGCCGTCGCAGTCGTCGAAGTCCAGGGCGGGCAGCACACCCGCGCGGGGTGCGATGGTCTCCCCCGGCACGTCCACGACCAGCCGGGCCCGGATGTCCCGCGACGACGAGCCCGCGCACAGCGCGTACCGGCCCGCCTCGACCACCCGGCGGCCCGTGGTGACGTCCCAGTGCCACAGCTGGTCGGTCGGCAGCTCGACGGTCGCGCTCTCACCCGGCGCGAGGTGCACCCGGTGGAACGACTGGAGCTTGCGCACCGGCTGGCGCACCCGCGAGTCCAGCGCCGAGGAGTACAGCTGCACGACCTCCGCGCCGGCGACCTCACCGGTGTTGGTGACCGAGACCCGCGCGACGCCGTCGGCCCACCGCAGCTCGGAGTACTCGAACGTGGTGTAGCCGAGGCCGTGGCCGAACGGGAACAGCGGCTCGCCGGTGAAGTACAGGTACGTGGTGCCCGCGCGGATGATGTCGTAGTCGAAGATGTCCGGCAGGTCGTCGTCGGAGCGGTACCAGGTCTGGGTGAGCCTGCCCGAGGGCGAGAACGCGCCGAACAACGCCTCGGCCACCGCACGGCCCTGCTCCTGACCGCCGTGCGCGGTCCACACGATGGCCGGCAGGTGCTCCTCCTCGCCGTCCAGCGCGTACGGGTAGCTGCTCACCAGCACCAGCACCGTCCGCGGGTTGGCCTCGCGGACCGCGCGCACGAGGTCGAGCGACGGCAGGCGCAGCGTGGTGCGGTCCTCGGTCTCCCGGCCGTTGACGTGCGGGTCGTTGCCCAGCACCAGCACCGCGGTGTCGGCCCGCTTCGCCGCCTCGACCGCCGCCGCGATCCCGTCCACCACGCGTTCGACCTCGAAGGGCTCGGTGTCGGTCCCCTGGACCTTGTTGCGCAGCACCACACCGCCGGAGCCCAGCCGCGGTTCGAACAGCTCGCGCACGTCCCAGCCGCCCGGCGCGGTCGCGGTGGCCACCAGCGCACCGTCCTCCGCCACGCCCAGGTACCGGCGCGACCCCACGTCGCGCAGGGCCCACACCCCGTCGCCCCAGTCGAAGCGGTCGAACAGGGCCCGCTCCCCCAGGCCCACGACCCCGCCCCGCACACCGAGGTAGCGGCCGTCCGCCGCGCGCAGCGCGATCCGGTCGACGCCCTCGACGCAGGTGACGGACGCGAACTGCTCCAGTCCCCTCCGGACGGTCACCCGGTAGGGCGGGGTGCCGCTGTACCAGTCCTCGAACAGCGCGTCCGCGTGCGTGCCGATGACGGCGAGATCCCCGCCCGGCGCCAGCGGCAGCAGGGACTCGTTGCGCAGCAGCACGACGGCCTGCCGCGCGGACTCCAGTGCGAGTTCGCCGTGCGTGCCGATCACGTCCGAGGTGATGCCCGCGTAGGGGTTGTCCTCGACCGGGTCGAACTCGCCGAGCCGGAACCGCAGGGCGAGCACCCGGCCGACGGCCCGGTCCACCACGTCCTGCTCCAGCAGGCCGTCCTTGATCGCCGTGGTGACGCTCTCCACCATCAGCGTCGGGTCGGCGTCCTGGTCGGTGAAGCTGTGCAGGCCCGCGAGCAGCAGCGCGGCGTGGCCCTCTGCCTGGGTCGGCAGGTACGCCTGCAACCCGGCCACGTTCGACGGCGCGTACGCGTCGCTGACCACCGCGACCCCGTCCGGCGACCACGTCTGCAACTCCTGCTCCAGCAAGGGGCTCAGGTGCGCGGGACGGCCGTTGACGAGGTTGTAGGACGGCATCACGGCCACCGCCGCGCCCGCCTCGACCGGGCCGCGGAAGCACGGCAGCTCGTACTCGTGCAGCACCCGCGGCCGCAGGTCCGACGACGTGACGCAGCGGTCGTCCTCGTTGTTGTAGCCCAGGAAGTGCTTCAGCGTCGGCGCGGTCCGCAGGTAGCGCGGGTGGTCGCCGCGCAGGCCGGACGCGTAGGCCGTGCCCATCGCCGCGGTCAGCGTCGGGTCCTCGGAGTAGCCCTCCTCGTTGCGCCCCCACCGCGGGTCGCGCAGCGGGTTCACCACCGGCGCCCACACGTTCAGGCAGTGCTCGACCGGGTCGCGGTGGTGGAAGCCGCGCGCCTCGACGCCGACCGCCTCGCCCACCCGCCGCACCAACCCGGTGTCCCAGGTGGACCCCAGCCCGACCGCTTGGGGGAACACCGTGGCCACACCCAGCCAGGCGACGCCGTGGAGCACTTCCATGCCGGTGTGGAACGCCGCCAGGCCCAGTCTCGGCACGGCGGGCTGGTGCTGGTGCAGCAGCGACACCTTCTCCTCGTCGGTCAGCCGGCCGAGCAGGTCGTCCACCCTGTCCTCGACCGGTAGACCCGGATCGCGGAACGGCTGCGGGTCCACGGCACACCTCTCGCGGTCGTCGAATTGTTCGAAGGTGCAGCTCACTGAATCGAATCGTTTCGATAGCTGCGACAACGTCGCCTACCTGGGTCAGCGAGGCGGGGTGCCAGAAATGTGGCACAGCTCTCTCGGCGGAGTCAACACCGAAGTTTCACGCTTGTTTCAGGAGCGACGTCCGCGTCGAATGAATTCGACTGTTGAGACGGGTCGCGACACGCCGAACACCCCCCTCACCACGTCGTGAGGGGGGTGCCGGCGACCTTCCTGGGTCTACCCGAACAGTTCCGAGTGCAGCGAGAACGCGGTCGCGATCTCGGCCTGAGCCCAGAACCGGTGGTAGGTGAAGGTCGGCGCGGGGCCGCCGTTCAGGTAAGCCTGAACCTTCGGCCAGTCCGGGTCGTTCTTGTAGAACGACCGGATCGACAGGGCGGTCGAGGTGCCGTTGATCACGTCACCGTTCGGCATCTTGCCCGTCCAACCGGAGGGCACGTAGACGCCCTCGCCCGTGGACGAGTTGTACGGGTCGTCGAGCCGGTTGTAGTCGGCGCGGGTCTCCGGGACGGCGATGCCCTTGTCGTCCTTGTGCGACAGCAGCGCCGTCAGCAGGCCCTCGCCCACGGTCTTGGCCTGGGCGTTGCCCGCCTTGGCCGCGTAGTTGAGCAGGGTCTTGGCGAACGACGCGGCGATGCCGACGTCCTGGCTGTAGTTCAGCACCGTGGCGCGCAGGTTCGCGTTGGAACCCGGAGTGGTCGCGTTCCAGGTGTCCGGCGCACCGGTCCAGTTGATGTCGGACGGGATCTGGAAGTTCCCGCCGGTGCCGACGGTGGTGTTCGCGATGGCCCAGGGGACCCACTTGTCGAGGATCTTCTTGGCCCGCGCGTCACCGGTCATCTGGTACAGCGAGGCGGTGCGCTCCATCTGCCAGGTCTGGAAGCCGAACCACCGGTTGCTCGGCGGGTCGTGCCAGACCGGGTGCTGCTCGAAGTACATGCCGTAGAAGGTCGGCGTGCCCGAAGGAGGCGCACCGTACTTGCCCTCCCACGAGTTCGTGACACCACCGGCGATCGCGCCGTCGGCGGACTGCAGCCACTGCAGCAGTTCGAGCTGGCGGTCCAGGCTCTTCGTCCAGTCCGCCACGGCCGTGGCCGACTTCGGCTTCAGCGCCGCGTTCTGCGACAACGCGTAAGCCGCGAGCGGGTTCTGGTAACCCTGGTGCGACGCGCCGTCACCGATGCGCCACGCCCAACCCGCGGACGTGTCGGTCGCGCCACCCCACGCGTAGTACCAGGACATCAGGTAGTGCGCGCTGTCCTTGCCGCTGGCGGCGGCGCAGGACGGGCTGGTGCAGCCGCCGATCTTCTTGAAGTACTTGTCGAACATGGCGTACCGCAGGTAGTCGCCCATCTTGGACGCCTTGGCGGTCTCCGCGGAGATCTCGGAGGCCTTGCCTTGCGCGGTCGCCCACTGCTGGGCCAGCAGCGCCACCTGCACCGCACGCGCGTCGGCGTCCGGGGCGTTGGTGAACTTCCACTGCTTGGCGTACGACGCGTCCTTGGTGAACAGGTCGAGGTACCCGTTGGGGCCACCGTGCTTGAACGTGTCGCACGAGGGCTGCGGGATGGTCTCGAACACCGACTCGGACGAGCCGCGCTGGTAGGTGTTGATGTACGCGGGCGCGGTCGTGCCGTCACCGCAGCGGCCGAAGCCGTAGGTGTTGTCGACGTCGATCAGCCAGTGCATGCCGTAGATGTCGTCCGTGCCGTAGGCGGTCTTCAGCTCGGCCGCGATCGGGTCGGAACCGACCGGGACGCCGGAGTCCAGGACGGACGGGTACAGGTCCATCCGCGGGTGCTCGGGCGCGTACGTCGCCGGCTTCGCGGCGTTGTACTTGTCGTTGGTCGGCTGGTCGGCGTGCGCCGGGATGATGTAGCGCTCCAAGGAGGCCCAAGCCGCCTTGAACGGAGCCCAGTCACCGGAGATCCGACCGTAGCTCGCCTCCAGCCACAGGTAGTAGCTGAACGCCTCGGACGTGGTCTCGTGCCCGTGGTCGGGCGCTTCCACCATGAACGTCTCGACCGAGTGGTACGGCACCAGCAGCCCGCTGAAGTTGCGGAAGTAGCCGTTGGCCGGGTCCTTGATCTTGTTGTACTGCTCGAGGAACGCCTCTTCGAACGGTGAGGTGTCCGCCGAGGTCTCCTTGACCTCCACCGAGCCGGACGTGATGCCCGTGGCGCTCGCGGTGAACGTGGCCGAGGCCAGGTCGCCGCCGTTGGCCGCCGAGGTGACCGTCACGTTCTGCTTGGTCGCCCAGTTCGACGTGGTGAACGTCAGCGACGTCGGAGCGGCCGTGAGGTCGGTGCTGCCCGCCGAACGGGCCACGGCGACCGTCACCGACGAGGTCGGCGCGGTGGCCAGGGAGACGCCGAAGGTGCCGGTGCCGCCCTGCTTGACGTTCAGCGTCGCCGGGCTGACCTGGATGGTCTGGCCCGCGAGCACCCGGATGCCGACGGCGGTGGAGGTGCCCACGCCGCCCTTGTCATCCGTGGCGCGCGCCGCGATGGAGTGCTCGCCCGCGGTCGCTCCGGTCCACGAACCCGTGTACGGGGCCGTGGTGTCGGTCGCGACGACCACGCCGTCGGCCACGAAGTCGACCTTGGCGATGGTGCCGTCGGTGTCCGCCGCGGTGGCGGCCAGCGAGACCGCCTGGCCGACCTGGAACGCCTGGCCCGAGGTCGGCGACGTCAGCGACGCCGTCGGGTTGACGTTGACGTTCGGGCCCGTGCAGCGGACGCCGTTGAGCGCGAAGTCCGTCGGCGGCCGGTTCTGACCGGTCCAGGAACCGTTGAAGCCCGGCGTGACCGTGGCCCCGGTGCCGAGGTTCGGCGACCAGGTCGGCGCCGCCACGGTGACCGCGGAACCGCTCTGGCTGAACGTGCCGTTCCAGCCCTGCTGCACGCGCTGGCCGTCCGGGAAGGTCCACGTGAGGCGCCAGTTGTTGACCGCGTCGCCCTCGTTGCGGACGCTCACGTTGGCCCCGAAGCCACCCTGCCACTGGCTGCTGACCTGGTAGTTGACCGTACACGCGACGGCCGCGTTCGCCACCGGCGCGACGAACGGCATAACACCCGCGGCGGTCGCCGCCGCGGCTATCAGCGCGAGCGGACCGGTGCGCAACCGTCCCGCTCTGGTGCGGTACCTCATGCGTCCTCCTCCTGCACGGATCAGCCATTGACCCGCGAGCTTCAAAGGGCGGTGGGCGGTGGTGGTGGAGTCGGGC
>NZ_JBFAAX010000300.1:0-7158 GCF_040639995.1 Actinosynnema sp. NPDC023658
GAACACCTCGCCGTGGTCGTGGCCGCCCGCGGCGTGCTCCGCGTGCCGTGCCTCCTCGACGGCCAGCGCCGCCCGGATCGGCACCTCCACCACGAGCACGCCGACCAGGCCCGCGAGCAGCCCGGACACCGCGCCCGCGCCGACACCGCGGAGCAGCAGGCCCCGGTAAGCGATCTTGTGCATCTCCGCCGCGCCTAGTGGCACGGGACGCCGAGCGCGTGCCGCCCGTCGTGGAAGAACTCGTGCACGGTCTGGGCGGCGTCGCCGAGAGCGATGCCGTTCTCCTGGAGCACGACCCAGGTCACGGTCAACGCGACCAGAGCGACGGCGTAGGCCCATTTGGGGACGGAAACGGAAGGGGAAAGGGGGTGCGCGGGGCTCGTCATGACGGCCTCCTCCATACCTCGTGGAAGGTCAACAACAACTCGTGCCGCAGCCGGTCTCCTGACTCCCGGATCGACGCCGTCCCCGCGTCTTCCCAGCCGCTCCACGCGACCAGTGACGTTCTCGGCGGGTTGGCTCCCCGGTCACAGTGGCGAGGACCGCGCCGGATTCACACCGGCTTCCCGTCCACTGCGGCGCTGCGAACCGTAGATGTCGATCGTGGGTCGGCACAACCGACCAGACGAGTTGTCGTGTTCCTCACGTCCGAGGTCAGCGCGGGGACAGCGGGCAGTCGCCGCACGTGCCGCCACCATCGAGCCGGTAGTACAGGCAGCAGCTGCGCCGCCGGAACACCACCTCGCCCGGGAACGGGATGAACTCGCCCGTGCCCTTGAGCGGCGGGTCCGCGAACAGCTCGTCGGCCACCGCGAGCCAGTCCGTCCCGCCGCCGACCCCGCTGTGGCCGTCCGCACCTGAACCGCCCGCACCGCGGCTGATCGCACTGCGGCTGACCGTGCGCAACGCTCCGGCCATGGACGACCCCGCGTTGCCCCAGAGCAACCCGCGCGCCACCGACGTGACCGCGTGCACCCTCTCCACCACCGGCTCCAGCGACCGGGCGACGTCGACCCGGACGTCCCCGGCCACCGCCGAGTCGGCCAGCACGGCCAGGGCGGGCGCGGCCAGCGGCATCGCGGACGCCTGGGCGATCATGAGCACGACCGCCAGCACCAACCGGTACCGGCTCTCCTGCCAGGCGATGAGCAGCAGCTCCCAGCCACCGCGGAGGACCTCGATCACCGGCTGACCCCTTCCGCCACCGCGTCCACCGCCGCGCCGTTCACCGCCGGCCGATCCGCCGCGTGCCCGTTCGCCGTGCCGTCGAGCGCGGGCTGGTCTGCCGGGTGCCTGGTGGCCGTGCCGCCGTCCAGCCCGTCCTCGTCCACGGCGTCCATGTCCTCGATGTCGATGTCCTCGGTGTCGTCGACGTCCTCGGCGTCCAGCCCGCGGGCGAACCGCCTCGCCTGAAGGGCGAACAGGCGGGCGTAGTGGCCGCCCGCCGCCATCAGCTCGTCGTGCGTGCCCCGCTCCACCACGCGCCCGCCGTCCACCACCACGATGTGGTCGGCCCGCCGCACGCTGGAGAACCGGTGCGAGATGAGCAGCGAGGTCACCCCGCGCGTCAGCTCCACGAACCGGTCGAAGAACGCCACCTCGGCGCGCACGTCCAGCGCCGCGGTCGGCTCGTCCAGCACCAGCACCGTCGCACCCGCCTCCAAGGCGTAGAACGCACGGGCGATGGCGATCCGCTGCCACTGCCCGCCGGACAGGTCCGTCCCGCCCGGGTAGGCGCGAGAGAGCGGCGTGTCCAAGCCGTCGGGCAGGGCGAGCAGCGCGTCCGCGATCCCGGCCCGTTCCGCGGCGCGCAGCACCACCGCCCGGTCCACCGGCACGTGCGCCGCACCCAACGCGATGTTCTCCGCCGCGGACAACTCGTAGCGCACGAAGTCCTGGAAGATCACGCCGACCTGGCGGCGCCACCGCACCGGGTCGAACTCCGCGATGTCCACGCCGTCCGCGCGCACCGCACCCGACGTCGGCTCGTACAGCCGCGCGAGCAGCTTCACCAGCGTGGTCTTGCCCGTGCCGTTGACCCCCACCACCGCCGTGCAGCGCCCGGCGGGCAGCTCCAGCTCGATGCCGTCGAGCACGGCGCGGTCCGAACCGGGGTAGTGGAAGCCGACGCGGTCGAAGGTGAGCGACCTGGCGGGCGTGCCCGCGGGCACGTCGATCCGACCGGGCCGGGGCTGCCCCTCGTCCAGCTCACCGAGCCGGTCGTGCAACCGCTGCAGCGCGGTCAGCGACAGCATCGCGAACTGCGTGCTGGTGTCCGACTCGGCGTAGTGGCCGCCGAGCGACATCGCCAGCGCGACCGCCTGCACCCCGAGCGCCAACGCGGTCAGGCTCACCCGACCGGTCGCGGCGAGCTGGGCGGCGTGCACCATCGCGGCACCGGACAGCAGCAGGCCGACGCACGTCAGCAGCAGGTACGGGGTCAGGTAGACGCGGCGGCGTGCCCGTTCGAAGGTGTCGCGCACGGTCCGCCACACGGCCGCGTAGCGATCCGCGAGCCAGCCGGTGAGGCCGAACACCCGGATCTCCTTCGCCGCCACGTCGGTCATCGTGAGCTCGTGCAGGTAGCCGATCTCGCGCATCCGGCCGATGAGGTCGCGCCCCACCCGCGAGTACTTGCGCAGCCCGCCGCGCTGGCCGTAGCGGAACGCCAGCACCGCGGCACCGACCCCGAGCGCCGCCGGCCACCCGATCGTCAGCCCGATGGCCGCTACCAGGGCCACCAGGCGGGTGTAGCGGGCGACCAGCGCCACCATGCCGAAGCACGCCTGGCCCGGTGTGCCCCAGTCGCGGTCGAAGGCGCGCACGGCCTCGTTCAGCTCGTCCAGCGTGCGCTGGTCCTCCAACGGCCCGATGCCGACCGGCCGCAGCATCAACGCCATCGCGTCGTCCCGCAGCGCGCTGTCCACCTGCCGCCGCAACTGCTGGCCCAGGGCGTTGCTCACGGGCGCGAGGATCTGGGTGAGCAGGAACGCGGCGGCGGCGAGCAGGAAGACCGAGGTCAACCGGTCCCAGGCCGCGCTGCCGACCCCACCGCCGACCGCGGCGGGCACCTCACCGACCACCATGCTCGTCGCGACCACGAAGGCCACGGGTAACAGGCCGAGCACGACGTTGAGCACGACCAGGAACACGACCAGGGCCACACCACCGGACGGCAGCAACCGCGCGATCCGCAACCGCGGCCGCACCGCCTCGTCCACCCAGTTCGCCCACGTGGCGTGCAGCCCGGCCGTCGCGGACGTCGCAGCGGGAGGTGTTCCGGTCGTCATGGCGCTCCCGCGAGTCCTTCGGTGGTGCGGTTTCGTCGACCAACCGCTCGTCGAATTGGCCGCAGGCGCATTGCCGCAGTTTTCCTGACGTCGAATGGGCGCCAATCCTCAACGGCCGGCCAGGCGTCCCAGGGCATCCAAGCACAGGGGTGCGAGCGCCTTCAAGAAGGTGATTTCGTGAATCCGCACGATCTTCCCGGGCCCGTGGCCGGACGTTGCTCCGGTCGGTCCAGCGGCCCGCCCGCCCCGACGGTGCCAGGACGGTGTGGGCCGGACGTGCGTCCGCCGGTCGGACCTCCACCCCGCTCGGCCCGACGTCGCGCGTCACCGCCGGAAACTCGGCGGGTCCGGTGGGCGCCGAGCATTTTCCTTGCTTTTCCCGACAGTGGGAAAACACATTCTTCCGGGCGTGCCGCGTCGTGTTCCGGCCGCCGCGGCGGCAGTGAGTGGAAAATGAGTACCGGGCAGATCCGCAAACCGGTGTCGCGCCTCAGGCGATTCGACGTGTTCGCGATCCCCACTTCGGCACCGGCGTGGGCGAGGTCAGGCTTTCGTGGCCGTGACCCAGCGGTTGGCGGCCAGTGCGTCGTGCGGTTCGGGCAGCGGTCCGCGTCCGTGGTGGCGGGTGAAGTCGAACGGGGTGTGGACCCGGGTGGTCCAGCCGCGGGCGGTGAGGTCGGCGGCCGAGTCGGGGCGGGGGTCGTCGTCGAACAGGGCGAGCAGGTCGATGCCGGTCTGGGCCTTGGTCGAGGTGTAGACGGGGCTGTCGCGGACCGCGGGGTGCTCCCGGACCAGCTTGACCTCGTAGGCCAGCGTGCTGCCGGGTGCGGACAGCCGGTCGACGGTGTCGATCAGCCGGCGTTCGGCGTCGCCGGGCAGGTAGAGCAGCAGGCCTTCGGCCAGCCAGGTCGTCGGTTCGTCCGGTCGGAACCCGGGCAGGAGCCGCGCCCAGTCCTCGCGGAGGTCGGCGCTCACCGGGTGACGGGTGGCGCGCGGCCGTGCCCCGAGGCTGTCCAGGACCTGGTGCTTGAAGGCCATCACCGGGGCCTGGTCGACCTCGAAGACGACGGAGTCCGGCGGCCAGTCGAGGCGGAAGGCCCTGGTGTCCAGGCCGGCGCCGAGCAGCACGGCCTGGCGGTTGCCCGCGGCGAGCACGAAGTCGTCCAGCACCCTGGTGCGCAGCCCGAAGTAGCGGGCGAGCCTGCCCCACAAGGGGTTCGCGTCGCCGTCCGGGACGTCGCGCGGGTGCACCGGCCAGTTCGCGGACGCCGGCGCGGCGCGCACGAAGTGCTCGGCGTAGTCGTCGCGGGCGAGGGAGTCCGGGCGGTGGGTCTCGATCGCGCGGGCCGCCGCGACCATGAGCGCGGTCAGCGCGACGCCCTCACCGAGCACTGGTCGTCCTCCCGTCCGAGGGGATCGCACCACGTGTCAGGGCGGTCGTGGGTGGTGGTGCGGGCCCCGTACAGGTCGGCCATGAACCGCGCGGTGTCCTCGTCGCGCTGCAGCAGGCTGGTGGTGCAGTCGACCAGGAGCGTGATGTGCCAGCCCTTCTGGAAGGCGGTGCGGGCGGTCGAGTCCACGCACACGTCCGCGTACACGCCGGCGAACACCAGGTGCTCGATGCCGCGCCGCCGCAGGTGCTGCTCGAAGCCGGAGGTCAGGAACGCGTCGAAGCACGCGTGCTTGGTGACCACGAACTCGCCCGGCTGCGGGGTGACCTTGTGGAACCGCGCGCCCCAGGTGCCCTCGCGGCAGGTCGGCGCCCGACCGCCGCGTTCGTTGCGACGGCGCCAGCTCGGGCCCTGGTGCTCGACGTCCCCGACGAAGCGGACGAACACCACCTCGGTGCCGCGGTCCCGCGCCAGGTCGACCGCGCGTGCGGCGTTGGTCGTCACCGCGTCCAGGTGCGCGGGGTCCTTGGAGTACCTGGCCGTGGCGACCGGTCCGGTGCAGAAGTCGTTCTGCAGGTCCACGACGACCAGGGCCGTCCGGGTCACGAGCCCGCCTCCAGCCTCTCGGACCGCCTCACGCGCGGGTGGGGCAGTTCCGCGAGCAGCGCGTCGACCACGTCCGTGGTCGAGTGCTGCCCGCCGAGGTCGGGGGTGAGCACGCCGCGTGCGGTGACGGCGGCCAGCGCCCGTTCCGTCGACTCGATCGCGCCCGCGCCGTCGCAGTGCCGTTCGACGACGGCCGCCGCGGCCCGCACGGTGGCCACCGGGTTGACGGTGTCACGACCGGCCAGGTCGTCGGCGGAGCCGTGCACGGTCTGGTACTCCACCAGCCCGGCCAGGTCGGGGTGCAGGTAGACGTTCTCGGTGCAGCGGTTCTCCTGCTTGTCCGCGCCGTAGCGGTCGAGCAGGACGACGTGCATGATGTCGCCCCACTCGTTGCCGGCCACGACGACCGTCCGCCTCGGTAACCCGTGCTGGATCAGGTTCCGGTTCACGGTGTCGGGTTGGCTCAGCTCGATCCGCACCCGGTGGCGCTCGGCCGCGGCGCGCACCCAGTCGTCGAACGCGCCGTCGAGCAGGTGGTGCTTGTAGGCCATGACGATCCGGTCGGCGCCGCCGTCCGGCCACTGCCGCCACCCCTGGGCGAGGGCGTGGGCGATGACGTCGTCGGTGACCTCCCGGCTGAACTGCATCGTGCGGGTGAGCACGCCCGGCGCGTGCCGGTTCTCACCGGTGTAGAAGCCCTGGGCCTCGTCCCGGACGAGCAGCAGCGCCGCGTCGGGCGACGACCCCGGCGCCGACATCACGTCGACCTTCACCGCTCGCAACCGTTGCCTGACCAGGTAGAGCGACTGCGCGTTGACGGCCGTGCGGAACACCGCGGCGGCACCCCGCCGGGCCAGCGCCCGGCAGAACCGCTCGTAGTGCCCGGCGTCGTCCTCGGTCAGCCGGCGCGCGTCCGCGATCCCGTCGGCTTCGGCGCGCAGCGAGAAGTAGGAGTGGTAGACCCGCGGTGAGCGGGTGATGGTCGGCGCGACGCCGTGCAGCCGCCCCAGTCGGTCCACCACTCGCTCGAAGACGTCCGCCAGTTCGGGGCCGGTGCCCCGACCCACGGCCAGCCCGACCTCCGCCGTCATCCGGCGCTCGGCACCAGGCGGTCGCCCGGGATGCCGGCCGCTTCGGGTCGGTAGAAGTCCTTGATGCTGGTCACCCAGTCCGCCACGGAGATCCGGTCGTCCGGGTCGGGCTCCAGGGCGGCGAAGAGCGCGTCGATGTTCCGCGGCTCGAACCCGATGGCGGACATCAGCGCGGTGAACACCGGCCGCTCGATCAGTCCGTCACCGTCCGGGTCGCCCAACCGGGCCAACGACCGGGCGAACTCGTCGATCGTGGACTCGAACCGCTCGGGCGACAACACGCTGTCCGCGTACTCCTCCCGGTTGATCCGGCCGTTGCGGTCGTCGTCCAGTTCCGCGGCGAGGGTCTTCCAGTAGCGGTGGAACGCCGCGGTCATGGCCTCCTTCGCCGCCGCGTCGGACTGCGGCGCCGCCTCGACCACCCGGTCGGCCATGACCTCGAAGTCGATCGCCTCGATCTCACCGGAGCCGTCGACGTCGAACAACGTGAAGATGAGGTCGACCCGGCTCTGCGCCGCCTGGGGGTGGTCCATGTTCCTTCTCCCGTCGAAAATGGCGACGCGACATCGGATGGAATCACGCCGTCGTCCCGCAACCGTGGCCGGTGCCGGTGTCCCATGATGTCGGAGGCCGCCCCTGCCGGGTCGAACGATTCGCGTGTTCACTGGAAAGTGTGAATTGCCAACGCCATCGGAACTATCGAGCGCGACTGCCGTCGTCCGTTCGGGGGTGTTCTGTCGGCGCGGTCGCCTCGTCCAGCTCGGTGTGCCACAACCGGGT
>NZ_JBFAAX010000301.1:0-7132 GCF_040639995.1 Actinosynnema sp. NPDC023658
GTTCGCGCCTGATCCGCCGACGATCGAAGAGCGTGATCGCCGGCGGATGAGTCGCGAACGACCGACGCGACCTCGCAGGGGGTGGCGGTGGAGCGGTCAACCGACCAGGATCTTGCAGCCCGTCGCGCGGTCGGCCAGGGCGTCCAGGACTTCCGGGGACGTGGTCTCCGCGCCGATCCGGACGGTCTTGTTGGTGCCGTGGTAGTCGCTGGAACCGGTGGTCAGCAGGCCCAGTTCCCCCGCCAGCCCTCGCAGCCGCGCGCGCGTCGACGGGTCGTGGTCGGGGTGGTCGACCTCGACGCCGGCCAGGCCGAGCCCCGCCAGGTCCGCCACCACCTGGTCGGTGACGATCGGGCCTCGCGAGGTGGCGAAGGGATGTGCCAGCACGGTCACGCCGCCGGCTTCGGTGATCATGTCGATCGCCCGCGCCACGGGCGTGTCGGTCCGCGGCACGTAGTACCGGCCGCCGGTGAGGTAGCGGGCGAAGGCCTCGTCGACGGTGGACACGACGCCGGCCCTGATCAACGCCATGGCGAGGTGGGGACGGCCGGCCGGCGCGTCGGCGGGCATGGCCGCCATCAGCTCGTCCGGGTCGATGGGGAAGCCGTCGTCGACCATCCGCTCGGCCATCCGGCGCAGCCGCTGGCGGCGTTCCAGGCGCAGTCGCAGCTGCTCCTCGACCAACGCGGGCGAGGTGGGGTCGTACAGGTAGGCGAGCAGGTGGACGGTGATGACCCGGCCCCGGCCGTCGTCGGAGGCACAGGACAGCTCCGCGCCGCGCACCAGCTTCAGGCCGGGCGGCAGCGCGTTGGCGGCCTCCGCCCAGCCCGCGGCGGTGTCGTGGTCGGTGAGCGCGACCGCGCTCAGGCCGGTGGCGGCCGCAGCCGCCACCAGCTCCGCGGGCGTGTCGGTGCCGTCGGACTCGGTCGAGTGGGTGTGCAGGTCGATGCGCACCCGCCCAGTCTGAACTACGGCACCATCTTCTTGCCGCGCGCCGCCCGCTGCGCCTTGATCATCGAGAAGCGCTCCGCCTGGGCCTTCTTGTCACCGAAGGTCAACTCCGAGATGGCGTCGTAGACCTCCTCGGGGTTGGGCAGGTACTCGATCCGGTTGAGGGCCTGGATCTGACCCGCCGACTCCACGACCAGGGTCCCGAAGCCGAACATGCGCCCGAGCACCGACCGCTCGTAGGTCAGGTCGGTGACCTTGCTGATCGGCATCATCGCGACCTTGGTCTCGAAGACCCCCGAGGAGATCATGAACCTCTTGTCCGTGACGACGATCCGCTCCACCCACCACTCCATGACGAAGTAGGCCAGCCTGAGCAGCACGAACAGCGCGGCGTACCAGAGGATGTTCTGGATGATCCCCGCGTTGTCGGGCAGCAGGTACGAGATCATCATCGCGCCGGCGAGCAGTGCCGCCGCCTCGAGGAGATCCCAGAGCAGACTGCTCCAGTGCCTGCGGACCCGGATGACCCGACGCTCCGTGGGGAGCAGGTACTCGTCGGGGTCCCGTGGTGCGAACATGCCTTCGACCTCTCGCCGTCGGGGAGGAGCCGGGCGCGACTCAGAACAATTGTTTCACGAAGGTGATGAGCGCCTCAGCGGCTTCCCGAAGAGTGCCGAGGATGTTCTGCACCAGCTGAGCCGCCTGCTGCGGCTCCGCGATGAGGAAGAACAGGACCAAGCCGACCCCGGCGAAAGTGAGAATCTTCTTCAGATTCACGGTGATCAACCCCGTTCGCTACCGCACCCGTTTGGCGCCAGTGAAAACCGTTGTACCGCACTCCGCGACACGTCGGGAGATTTGTACCGCACTTGGGTCAGCGGCCTGCACCGCCAACCCGGTGTGACTACTGACAGTAGTTGTAACGGCCGAAAGTGCGCCGTTGCTCCTCCGAGTCGGCGGCGTCACCCCTGACACGATCGGGTGATGACTACTCGTACGACGCAACATTCGCCCAGGTGAGGGACAGCTGATGTCACCGCGTGGCCGAGCGGATTCGGGCGACTCGAACGAGACCGCAATCGTGCGGAAAGGTCAACAAAAGAAAGCACTCTCCGTAACTGGAGGGAAGTTGATCACCACGGTCGCCGCACCCGCGTCACGCCGCGTCCGCGAGATCCACGCCCGCGCCTGCCAGGTGCGATCGGGCGTGCTCCGACCGGGGGACGACGCCTTCGGGGCGTGGCCGACCGGCGCTGCGATCTTGGCCACACTTCCGCTCACCGGGACATCACACGACCCCCCACGGCGCGGTGACGCTCCCCGGAAGTGATCGACTTCGCCCGTTCAGGGCAGCCAGACGAGCCGCTGGCCGTGCATCGCGGTCTTGGCCAACGCCTGCGCGGACCTGACCTCGCCGTCCTCGAACCGGACCAGGCCCACCACGCCGTGCGCCGGCTCGTCCGGACCGGGACGCAGGTCGGTCCGCTCCGGCAGCACGTGCGCCAGCCCGGCCGCGTACCCCTCGTGGCTCAACCACCACGCGGGCCGGTCGAGCTCGCGCATCGCCCGGACGAACTCCTCCCCCGGCAGGTACGCCAGGACGCTGCTGGTCAGGACCACCAGCGGCAGGTCCTCGGGCACGAGGGCGGCGGCCTCGGCCAGGTCCGCCACCGCGTCGCCCACCACGAACCGCGGCGGCGACTTGCGCTGCACGGTCGCGGCCACGCCGAACAGCCGCAGCCGCTCCGGCTGGTCGGCCCAGACGCACGCCTCCAGCCACGCGTAGGTGTCCTCGTCGGCCAGGTCGGCGGGCGCCCGGTCCAGCCCCACCTTGGCGGCGACCTTCACCGTCTTGGGGATCTTCGGCAGCTCCGCGCCGGGCGCGAGCTCCAGCGCGCAGTGCAGCCCCAGCGCCGCCTTGGCGGGCCCGGCGACGAGCTGACCGGCCTGCTGGGTCTGGTAGCGGTAGCCGTACTGGTCGATCCCCAGCAGCAGGCCGGCCGAGCAGCCGACCTCCAGCAGGCCGACCGGGCCCTTGACGCGGGCCAGCGCCGGGTAGAGCAGCGTGGCCCGCCGCACCTCGTTGGTCTGCACGCTCCGGGTGGCGATCAGCTCGCGCATCCGGTCGGCCCGGTCCAGCACGAACTGCCGGAACAGCGGCCACGTGCTGTCGTCCGCGCCGTACGTGCCGCCCAGCGACGGGTAGTAGTTGGACAGCTCGTGGAACGGCTCGGCCTGCACCAGCCGGTGCGCCGCCGCCAGGAGCAGGGTGCCGTGGGCGAACCGCTCCGGGGCGGCGGTCAGCAGACCGGCGACCTCCGGGTCCTCGGCGGCGTGCGCGGCCAGGTGCTCGTAGAGCGGCGAGACGCCGTGCGCCTCGCGCTGGGCGAACCCGGCCAGTCGTTGCCGCACCAGATCCAGCGAGGTCACGTCACTCCTCTGTCCGATTGCCGGCTCAGCCGGCCGAAGGTTCGGGCCTGCCCGGCTGCTCACCGCCGCGCGCTCCACCGGTCGAGTTCCTGGGCACGTAGGAGCTCTTCGGCACCATGACCTTCCGGCGGAACACGCAGACGACCGTTCCATCCTGTTTGTACCCGCGCGTCTCGACGTGGACCACGCCCCGGTCGTCCTTGGACTTCGACGGCGTCTTGCCGAGCACCTCGGTCTCACCGTAGATGGTGTCCCCGTGGAAGGTCGGCTTGACGTGCTTGAGGGACTCGACCTCCAGGTTGGCGATCGCCTTGCCCGACACGTCGGGCACGGACATGCCCAGCAGCAGCGAGTAGACGTAGTTGCCGACGACCACGTTCTTGCCGAAGTCGGTGGTCTCCGCCGCGTAGTGCGCGTCCATGTGCAGCGGGTGGTGGTTCATCGTGAGCAGGCAGAACAGGTGGTCGTCGTACTCGGTGACCGTCTTCCCGGGCCAGTGCTTGTAGACCGCGCCGACCTCGAACTCCTCGTAGTAACGCCCGAACTGCACCGCACGCCTCCGTTGGCCGGCAATGTGTCATAGGCCGTCGTGATCGGGGACCACTCCGGCCGGGACGACAGTGTGAGCACCGGGGGAGTACCCTCGGCAACTGGTCTGTGAGCGACTACACCGCTGCGGACAACCGACCCGAGGAGGTGAGGACTACCGATGAGTAACGACCCCCATCCTGCGAGTACCTCGCGCGTCCTCATCGGGGGGCCGGCTTCCCACAGCTAGGTCCAGCGGTACCGGTCGGGGACGTGCCGTCGTCGTTCGTCGAGTCGACGCCCCACCTGGAGGACCTGGTGCCCAGCTTGCCCTCGCTCGGCGGCCTGAGAGGCCGCGCGCAGGACCGACCCGCCGTCCCGATCCCCGTGCCGTTGTCGGCGTACGTCGTGGACTGCGGCGTCTACGTCGACGGCACCCGCCTGCCCGGCCGCTGGTCGCACGTCGACGCGGTCGACGAGGTGCGCAAGCGCGGCGACGGGTTCGTCTGGATCGGGCTGCACGAGCCCGACGAGGAGCAGATCCAGGGCGTCGCGGACACGTTCGGCCTGCACGAGCTGGCGGTCGAGGACGCCGTGCACGCGCACCAGCGGCCCAAGCTGGAGCGCTACGACAACATGCTGTTCATGGTGCTCAAGACCGTCCGGTACATCCAGAACTCCTCGCCGGACACCGCCAACGAGATCGTCGAGAGCGGCGAGATCATGGTGTTCCTGGGGCGCGAGTTCGTGGTGACGGTCCGGCACGGCAACCACTCGGGGCTGGCGGCGGTGCGGCGCGAGCTGGAGGCGGAGCCCGAGCGGCTGCGGCACGGCCCGGCCGCGGTGCTGTACTCCATCGCGGACCACGTGGTCGACAACTACCTCGACGTGACCGACCACATCGAGGACGACATCGACCAGATGGAGGCGCTGGTCTTCCAGCCGCGCAGCCGGGTCAGCGCCGACCAGATCTACCTGATGAAGCGCGAGGTGCTGGAGCTGCGCCGGGCGGTGATGCCGCTGGCCGTGCCGCTGCGGCGGTTGGCGGAGGGCTACACGCCGCTGGTGCCCGAGCAGGTGCGCTCGTACTTCCGCGACGTCGACGACCACCTCACCGAGGTGTCCGAGCGCGTCATGAACTTCGACGAGTTGCTGACCACGCTGGTCAACGCCGTGCTGGCGAAGATCACGCTCCAGCAGAACTCGGACATGCGCAAGCTCGCCGCGTGGGTGGCGATCATCTCCGTGCCCACCATGGGCGTCGGCGTCTACGGCATGAACTTCGACTACATGCCGGAGACGCACTGGAAGTACGGCTACCCCATGGTGATCGCGGTGATCCTGGTCGTCTGCCTCACGCTGTACCGAATATTCCGTCGCAACCAGTGGCTCTGACGTCCTCCCCCTGCCCTTCTTGCGACGGGATGTACCGACATGACCAGGATGTTGACCAACCTGCGGTTCTGGGTGCTCACGCTCCTGCTCGGCTGGCTCGCCACGGTGACCCTGCTGATCGCCAACGGCCACTGACGGCCGCCCCGCCCGGCCCCGGGGCTCAGTCCCAGGGCTGGGTGTCCCAGGTGAACGGGATGCCGTGCCCGACACCCGTGCCCAGGCGCAGCGAGAGTCCCGCCGGCCACAGCTTGAGCAGCAGCCGGAACTCGTAGCGGCCCGCGGTGTGGGTGCGGCGCGGCTCGAACACGAGCAGCGCCAGCGGCGCCTTCGGGGTGGCGCGGGCCGCGGCGTCGGCGAGGATCGCGCGGCCCATGGCGCGGTCGGCCGGTGACGCGTACTGCCACACCACCGAGTGCCAGACGACGGTGAGCACGTCGCGCTCGGGTCGGGCGAGCTGGCCCGCCAGCCACTCGGGCCCGGTCGCCTGCCGCACCGGCACCGGGTCGAGCCTGGCCAGCGCGACGGCGGCCTGGAGGCGTTCGAAGCGGGCGACCTGGTCGGCCCACACGAACGACGACAGGTGCAGCCGCCCGTCCTCTGTGGACACGTCGACCGGGTCGAGGTCGCAGCCCGCGCGGCGGACCAGGCGCAGCGGGTGGGTCAGGTCGACCGGCGGCCGGCCGGTCCACCCCGGGTCGAGGGTGAACGGGCTGCCCGGGTCGCCCAGCGTCGTGCCGTCGACCCGGTAGGCGATGCGGTGCGGGCGCAGGTTCAGGCCGCCGGACGCGCCGACCTCCAGCAGCCGGACCGGGAACGTGGCGCGGCGACCGGCCTCGGCGGCGGCCAGGTGGGTGGCGGTCTGCAGGCCGCCGAACAGGGGCGCGCTGCGGCCGGGCTCGTTGGTCTGCACGACCGTGGTCGTGACCAGGGTGCGCAGCTCGTCGGTGTGCTCGTGCAGCACGGTCAGCGCGGCGTCCCACAGCGTGTCCAGGCGGGGTTCGCCGCCGGCGGTCGGGTAGTGCTCGGCCAGCTCCGGCGCGCGGCCCTCCAGGACGAGGCGGTGCAGGGCGCCCGCGAACCGCAGGCCGGGCACGGTGCCGTGCCGGTCGCACTCGGCGCCCGCCATGACCCGCGCGGTGACGCCGCCGCGCGCCAGGTCGGCCGCCGCCGACACCAGCAGGGTGTGGGTGAGCGGGCTGCGGGCTTCGCAGGCGCGGGACGCGTCGAGGAACAGCTCGGCGAGCACACCGTGACGCTAACCCCGTTCCTCTTGTGCGGTACCGGGGCGGACCGCGTTTTCACCCTTTCACCGACGAGGTGTCGCCGGACGCGGCAGCGCTTAGGCTCGGTGCGTGCCGAGGGTGCTCGCGGTGGCGGACGAGGTCGTCGAGCGGCTGTGGACCGACCGGGTGCGCGGGCTGGGCGTCGACCTGGTGGTCGCGGCGGGCGACCTGCCGTTCGACTACCTGGAGTTCCTGGCCGGCGCGCTGGACCGGCCGTGCGTGTTCGTGCCGGGCAACCACGACGCGGACCTGACCGGGTACGTCGACGTGCGCGGCCTGTGGACGAAGGCGGGCCTGCCGGCGCGGTGGCCCGGTCCGGCGGGCGGGGTGAACGCCGACGAGCGGGTGGTGGACGTCGCCGGGCTGCGGATCGCCGGCCTGGGCGGGTCGGTCCGCTACAGCGGCGGGCCGAACCAGTGGACCGAGCGGGCGCAGGCGCGGCGGCTGCGGCGGGTCCACGCTGATCTCCCGGACCTCGATCAGCGACACGTCGGCGAACTCCTGGTGCAGCAGCGCCTCGCCGGTCGCCCGGAACGCCTCGGACA
>NZ_JBFAAX010000302.1:0-7039 GCF_040639995.1 Actinosynnema sp. NPDC023658
ACAGGGACGGGGCCGAGAAGGACCTGGCGAGCGGGGACAGCACAGTGCGGCCGAGCGGCCCCGCCAGGGGCCGCCTTGAACCAGTAGAGAAAATCCTCACCAGTAGACCGGACCTGCGGCTACGCCTCAGGAACCCGGATTGTGTAGGACAGCGCGTAGCGGTCGGCGGGCACGATGATGTCTGCGGTCTCTACCGGCTTGTCGTCCGCGTAGTACGTCCGCTCGATCGCCATGACGGGGACGCCTTGGGGCACCTCAAGCTTGTCGACCTCGAAGGGCCTGGGCGCACGGGCGTACACGTCCTCGGTCACGTGAGTGATGTGCACTCCAATGTGATCCATCCTCGGTACTACACCGGTGATCTTGCCTGCTTCAGGCTGTTCGACATCGGTGCCTCTGGTGATCGCCAACGGCTCGTAGGACGTGGACAGCATGGTCGGTACCTCGTCCACGAAGAACCGGTATTGCGTACGAATGACGTCGTCCCCTGGTTCAATGCCTAGGCGGTCGGCCACAGCCTTGGTCGCCTTGGTCGTTCGTGATTGGTACTCCCAATCAGCCTGCTTGCCTGCGGTCTGAGCGCTCTGGGCAAACGGGGAGGACGTTGGACGCTTCCCGTACAAGTCACCCATGACCCGCTTCTTGAGCGGTTTGTGCTGGCGGACGTAGGTACCGCTGCCCTGCTGCGTTCGAACCAAGCCCTCGGAGCGGAGCACGTTGATTGCGTTGCGAACCACGATCCGGGAGACGCCGTAGTCGTCCATGATCTCTTGCGCGGTCGGGAGCTGATCGCCGTCTTGTAGCTCGCCGTCAAGGATCTGTCGTCGCAGATCGTCAGCGATCTGGAGGTACGCGGGCCGACCTTCGAAGCTCCCGGTCATCGTTCTAGCCTCACTCTGCCTAGTTGGCTTCCACCCGATCCCAAGCCTCCTGCCTGCTGTTATGACGTCGCGTGACAGTCAGTTGCAGTACTTGGCTAAAGGGTATACCCTTTTGTTGCTGGACAAAGAGAGCCCTCTTCGGCGGCTACCGAGAGGGCTCCCGTGACCCAGGTGGGCGGCTACCCGCCGGAGTCGTGTGCACCGCTAAGTGCCCCTTCAGGGTATCGCGCACGTCTACCGCTGGAAAGCCGACCCGCCCGAGCGAACCTCGGAAGGATCGGACATGACGGCTGTTTTGGCTGGTGGGCGGCGTTCTCGTACGGATGGCGATGGTCGGGAGTTCCACTTCTGGGATGTGAACCCGTTGACGGGTGTGGCGTTGTGTGCGTCGCGGTTCGACGACCTGCCGGAGTTCATCGCGTTGGTGGTGGGGCAGATGGGGTTCAGCGCGGCGCAGTGGGACCGGTTGGTGCGTGCGGGTGGGGTGGTGGAGGAGGTCGACTGCCACCGGGCGCGGGTGATCCCGTGGACGCTGAACCGCCCGTTGAGCAGCCCCCCGGTGGGGAAGGCCCCGGAGGGCACGTGTGTGGAGTGCTGGGGCACCTGTGTGGAGATCGACACGGACGGCTCGTTGACCGGTGTGGTCGGTGCGTCGTTGGTGTGCATCTGCACGCGGCTGTCGGCTCGGGGGTCGCGATGACGGTCACCGAGCGGACCTGTTGGTGTGGTGGGTCCGGCGTGGTGGAGTGGCGCGGGCGGTGTGGTGTCTGCCGGGGGCGTGGCGTGATCGGCGTCCTGGACGAGGCGGGCACGGCTGCGGTCGAGCGCGCGGAAACGCTGGCCTGGCTGACGCGGCAGGGTCGGGTGTCGGGGGTGGCTGCCTGATGGCCACTGCCGCTCTGGTGTCGCGCTTGTCCACTAAGGACGAGCGGTTGACGAACTTCCTGCGCTTCAATGGGTTCCGGTCGTGGCGTCGTCGGGTCGAGTCGGTGTACGGCTGCGCCCGCCCGGTCCGGTTGACCGGCTCGACGCGGGTGGAGGACACCTCGGCCGGTGTGGTGCTGGACGGGTTCGAGGGCTCGTTGTTGGTGCCGTGCGGTAACCGCCGTGAGGCCGTGTGCGAGCCCTGCTCGGCCCGCTACGCCTCTGACACCTTCCACCTCGTGCGGTCCGGTCTGACCGGCGGTAAGGGTGTGCCGGAGTCGGTGTCGGGGCATGTGCGGGTGTTCGCCACGCTGACCCCGCCGTCGTTCGGCAAGGTTCACAACCAGCCGCGTACCCGCTCGGGCAAGGCCCGGCGCTGTGGGTGCGGGGAGTTCCACCACGACGCGGACACCCGCCTCGGGACACCGCTCGACCCGACCACCTACGACTACGTCGGGGCGGTGTTGTGGCAGGCGCACGCCTCGGAGCTGTGGCGGCGCTTCACCATCACCACCGCCCGCCACCTGGCCGACGCCCTGGGCATCCGACGCGGAGCACTGCGCGAGCACCTGCGCGTCTCCTACGCCAAGGTCGCGGAGTACCAGCGGCGGGGCCTGGTGCACTTCCACGCCGTCATCCGCGTGGACGGCCCGGACGGTCCCGGATCACCCGCGCCGGTCACGGTCACCCCGGAGCTGCTGTGCGCGGTGGTGCGCTCCGCGGCTTCCTCCGTGCACGTCACCACCAAGGACAGCGACGCCGTGGGACAGCACACCCTGACCTGGGGTGAGCAGGTCGACGCCGAACCCATCGCCGCACACGAGTCGGGTGATCCGGACGCGGCGGTGCACGACCGCAAGGTGGCCGGGTACATCGCCAAGTACGCCACCAAGGGCACCGGAGCCACCTCCGGCGTCGACTCCCGCATCAAGCGTGAGGAGTCCATCGCGGACCTGGACGTCTCCGACCACCACAAGGCCATGATCTCGACGGCCTGGCGGCTCGGCGGGCTGCCGGAGTTCGCCGGGCTCAACCTGCGCAAGTGGGCGCACATGCTCGGCTTCCGGGGCCACTTCCTCACCAAGTCCCGCCGCTACTCCGTCACCTTCACCGCCCTCCGATCGGCCCGTGCTGAACACCGGTACGCCGAACAACTCGACCGGCTCGGCGTCACCGACAGCTCCACCGTGCTCGTGGTCAACGACTGGGCCATGACCGGAGTCGGCTACCGCACCGACGCCGAACGCGAACTGGCCGGAGCCATCGCATCCCGCAAGCTGTCCCGCCGCATCGGTGAGGAGACCCCAGCATGAGCAATGTCCTCGCGTTCCCGCCCCAACCTGACCCGACCGACCACGACACGGGCTATGCGGGCGCGGTACCGGTGATCGACCCCAACCGGCTGACCTACACCGTGGACGAGGCGGCCTACCTGCTCGATCTCAGCCGGGGCGCGGCCTACCAGGCAGTTCGTGAAGGAACCATCCCGGCCGAGCGTGTCGGCCGTCGCTGGATCATCCCGCGCAAGCGGTTCCACGCCTGGCTCGACGGCCTGATCGACGACCAGGACGGGGGCCGCTGATGGGCCACGTCACCCCCACCGACTCGGGCAAGTTCCGGGCCAACTGGCGCGAGCCTGACGGCAAGCAGCGGGCCAAGACGTTCAAGACCCGCAAGGAGGCCAACGCGTACCTCGCTGACGTGGAGAGCGCCAAGAACGCGGGCCGCTACGTCAACCCGCACGCCGGACGCACCCTGTTCGCCATGGTCGCTGAACGCTGGCTCGCCTCCCGCAACGACCAGCCGACCACGATCGCCCGTGACGCCTCGATCATGGCCAACCACGTCCTCGCCAAGTGGGCTGGCTGGCCGGTCGGCAAGATCGAGCACTTGGACGTGCAGGACTGGGTCACTGAGCTGGGCGGTCGCCTGGCTCCCGCGACCGTGGCCGAGTGCCACCGGCTCATGCGTGCGGTCCTCGGCGCTGCGGTCCGGCACCTGCTGATCGGATCCAACCCGGCAGACGGCGTCCGGCTGCCCGCTCGTCGGGTCCGGGACACCGATGGCGTGGTCATCTCCCGCGAGCTGCTACGCACGCGCCTGCTCCCGGCCGTGCCGGACCGCTACCGGGCCGTCGTCGCCATGGCCGCCGGTACCGGACAGCGCTGGGGCGAGACCATCGCGGACCGCCTGGACGTGATCGACCTGGACAAGCGCGTCGTCCGGGTCGTACGCACGATCATCGAGGTCGGCGGCCACACCTCGTACAAGCCGTTCCCGAAGACCAAGGTCGGTCGGCGGGAGATCCCGCTCCCTTCTTGGCTGGTGCCGATCCTGCGTGAGCACATGGCGATCTACCAGCCCAACGACGATGGGTTGATCTTCACCAACGAGGCGGGCGGGCCGCTGCGTCGGACGCTGTTCCGGTCGCGGGTGTGGAAGCCGTCCCTCGTCCGCGCGGGCCTGCTCGGTGAGATCCTGCCGGACGGTGACGGCTTTGAGGGGCGCTGGAGCGACGACCAAGGCGTCAAGCATGTCGAACGGTTCGCCAAATACGACCAGGCCGTCCGGCACGTCGCCAAGCTCGCGGCGGGCGGGATGACGTTCCACGACCTGCGGCACTCGTACGCGACGTGGCTCGTCGATGACGGCGTACCGGTCAACATGGCCCAACGCGTGCTCGGGCACGAGCACGCCTCGACCACGTTGCAGCTCTACACCCGCCGCACGCTGGACCATGAGCGGATCTTGAAGGCGCTCGATGACGACGACGATGACGGCCTGTGTCAGCCCGTCCGCTGACTGGTCGCTGACCAGGACGCAAATCAGGCCCGGTATGTCTTGCGACATACCGGGCCTGACCTGGTCGGGGTGACAGGATTTGAACCTGCGACCTCTTCGTCCCGAACGAAGCGCGCTACCAAACTGCGCCACACCCCGGCTTGGGATCGAACGAGGAGAACTCTACCTGACGTTCCCACCCACTCCGAACCGGGTATCCCTTTTTGCCTCAGACCGGTCCTGACCTGCGTCGACAGGGCGCGGGACCAGGGTCAGCAGGCTCGCCTCCGGCGGGCAGGCGAAGCGGACCGGGGCGTAGGGCGACGTGCCCAGGCCGGCGGAGACGTTCAGCCACATGTGCGAACCCCACCGCGAGACGCCACGGGCGCGGGAGCGGTCCAGCTCGCAGTTCGTCACGATCGCGCCGTAACCCGGGATGCGCAGCTGACCGCCGTGCGTGTGCCCCGCCAGCACCAGGTCGTACCCCTCGGCGGCGAACGGGTCCAGCACGCGCGGCTCCGGGGAGTGCGTGACGCCCAGGCGCAGCGGGACGTCCGGCAACGGGCCGCTGATCTCGTCGAACCGGTCGCGCTTGAGGTGCGGGTCGTCCAGGCCCGCCGCGAAGATGTCCAGGCCGTTCACCTCGAACCGGCGACGCGCGTGCGTCAGGTCCAGCCACCCGTGCTCGACCATCGCCGCACGCAGGTCCTGCCACGGCAGCGGGATGCCGTGGATGCGCTTCGTCTTCGCCGACGGCAGCAGGTAGCGGGCCGGGTTCTTCGGCCGCGGCGCGTAGTAGTCGTTGCTGCCGAACACGAACACGCCCGGGCGGTTCAGCAGCGGACCCAGCGCGCGCACGACCGCGGGCACCGCCTGCTGGTGCGCCAGGTTGTCACCGGTGTTCACCACCAGGTCCGGCTCCAGCTCGTCCAGCGCGGCGACCCACCGCTGCTTGGACTTCTGCCCCGGCATCATGTGCAGGTCCGACAGGTGCAGCACGCGCAGCGGTGACGAGCCGGGCGCGAGCACCGGCACCGTCGCCTCGCGCAACGTCCACCGCCTCCGCTCGATGCCCGCCGCGTACGCGAGCGTGGCGGTGCCCAGGGCGGTCGTGGCGAGCAGCGTTCGGCCGAGCGTCTTCACGAGGTCGAGGGTAGGGGGTTAACCGATTCGGGGTGAGACGGGCTTCCCGGTACCGTTCCGGCCCATGGCGGAGTTGAAGGCGCGGTTGCAGGCGGATCTGACGGCGGCGATCAAGAACCGGGAGACGGTTCGGGCGGGCGCGCTGCGGATGACGTTGGCCGCCCTGACCACCGAAGAGGTCTCCGGCAAGACCGCCCGCGAGCTGAGCGACGACGAGGTGCTCAAGGTCATCACCCGCGAGGTGAAGAAGCGCAAGGAGGCGGCGGAGGCCTTCGCCGGCGCCGGGCGCACCGAGCAGGCCGAGCTGGAGCAGTCCGAGTCCAAGATCCTGGAGGCCTACCTGCCGGCGCAGCTGGCCGACGACGAGCTGGGAGTCCTCGTCGACGCCGCGATCGCGCAGGTGGCCGAGCAGCTCGGCGAGCAGCCGGGTCAGCGGCAGATGGGCCAGGTCATGAAGGCGGTCAACGCGCAGGTGGCGGGCCGCGCCGAGGGCGGTCGAGTGGCGGCCGCCGTCAAGTCCCGCTTGGCTTAGGTCGCCGGCGGGGCAGGCTGCGCCGGGGTCGGTGCGGTGCTCGGGGCTCCGCGGCGACGACTGAGGCACGAACGGTGGGACCGATACACGATCGGGTGATCATCGCCCGGAAATGTACGGAAACACCGTTCTCGTATCTCGGTTGAAAACCAGCGGAGCCCGAAACCACCCACCACCACGCCGACCACCCCCCACCCGCCCACTCGACCAGCCCCACCGCACCAGCCACGCCACACGCCGCCGCCGGCCAACTGCACGCCACCACAGGCCCGGCACCCGCCAGCCCGGCACTCGGATGGCCGGTCCGGCACCCGGCACACCGGCCGCCGGGCGACAAGCGCCACGACGCCGACGAACGCCGACCGCACCGGACGCCGAACGGACGCGCGTGGGTCGCGGGATGTGCGTGCGATGCGGGCGCGCGCGGAACGGCTGGCGGCGCGGCCGGCTGCGAAGGACCAGACCAGGCAGCGCCGCAGGTCGGTCGTGGGTGCGTGAGCAGGTGACGCGGGCAGGCAGCGGCCCGGCCGGCGGCGGGGTCGGCGGAGCAGGCCGCCCTGACCGCAGCGCGGATCAGTGGCGCAGGCCGGCTGGCGGTGCAGGAGATCGGCGGTGCGAGCCGGCTGGCGGCGGGATCAGCGGTGCGAGCTGGCCGGGGCGCGGGGGATCGGCGGCGCAGGCCGGCCGCCCCGCAGCGCGAGGATCAGCGGTGGGGGGCGGGCGGCGGGGGGGCTGTGGGGGGCGGCGGCGGGGGGGGGGGGGGGGGGTTTTATTCGGG